>CAYMLE010000104.1:0-9946 GCA_964391115.1 uncultured Herbinix sp.
GACTCGAGCCAGATTGTCCCACAACTTCACTTAATCATAATTTACAGACCAAAGATAAGAACCATAATTGGTGAGCATCTCTACCGTAAGTGCAAAAATTAGTCTCCAGTCTAAACTAATAATAGCAGCTGCACTAACCACCATGGTGACTATCAAAGCACTCATCTTAAAAATGTTACGCATCATGCCCTCTACTCCATTATTGTTTCCTCCAGTAGCATTATTGGCTCTTTGAAAAAGATCAAGCATTTGAGGTTGTTCTAAAGTCTCATAATCCATAGAAAGTACTTTATTAATTCGCTCTGTCACCAACTTTAATCGTACATTTATAAAATTAAACCAGGCACGGTTATTCACAATGGTATTAGAACCAATACAGATAAATTCAATCACGGTTGTCACAATCAAAAACTGAAATAACTGTTGTGTATCTTTCTGAGATGTACTTGCCTGAGCTTGAACAATATCAATGACAAACTTTACTATGTAGCTCCACAAATATCTCATAATCGACTGGGTAAAGGCACCTAGGATTATGAGTAGCACTAGTATCTTGTTATGTACCCATATCTTTTTGAAGATATAGCCAATATTATTTGCCAGTCCATATCTGGTATGGGGCGTTTTAAGCTTCCCATCCTCATCACGTTCACCAGGCAAAACGGTAGCATTTTTTCGCTGTTTCTTATTGTGTTCTTTTTTCTCTGTATTTGGCTTTCGTTTTTTCAATCCATTTCTCCTTGTCTGATTTATTCTCATTAGTAGGCTATAACGGTCCTTATTAACTTCATATTAAAAGGCTCCTACTCAAATTCTCTTATGATTTATAATGAAGTGAGGTTTTCTTTAAACCAACTTAAATTATACCCAAAAAACATCCATAGTTCTACTATAATTTGTAAAATATGAATATATAATTCTCCTTTTTTGATAAATATCTCTATCCTCACACTAAAATTAATACCTTGTTTCACATCAATTCTCATATATAAAAATAAGCACTCTATCATTATAAATGTGATAGAATGCTCTGTTTTTAAATTAGCATATCAAAATGTTATATCAATCTTACGCACTTCTATCATATATTTCTCCCCAACTTCCAATAGGTATTTCTTGTTTTAATATATGTAGTACCTCTCTGTCTCTCTGTCAAATACATGTTATTTCCTATCCTACCTTGCTTTTACTTGCCTGATTGAGTATGAATAATCTTTACTTCGTTATATTCTACTAATATTCATTATAACATGCTATTCAATATGAACGTTCAATATAAAAAACCTTCCCAGTACTTTGACCGGTTCAGGAAGATTTTTATACTAATAGCCTTTAATTAATAACTCTGTTAGACAAGAACATTGATATTAAATTAATATGTTGTATAATATCACCATACTGATAATTAACAATAGTTTGCTGATACGAAGTAGAAAATTGATGTGATGATTTGTAAGAAATGGAGAACAATTAAATGATAAAATATGATAATGTTACAAAAGACACTTTATCTTTATATACTTATTTTAATTATCAAAACTTAATAAAATCATTACTATTTAGAAAACAAGACTATGCCTATTTAATAGTTTCTGAGAATAGTGCGATGATATTATGGGGACCGTGCATTTTTATTGGAGGCGAATTTTCTCAATCAATTAGTGAACGCTTTATGTCATTATTACAAAATTCTGATACACTACGCTATATTTATTTACCCGATGGAGAATGGGATTCTTTTATCAGACGTTCATACCCCAACCAATTAAGAGATAAGCAACTCAATCTGTATCAATCTGATAGTGTAGGTGACTTGAATTCTCAAACTAATTCTCAATACATAGTTCCAATAACACAAACCTTGCTTGAACGGAACTTACCTAACACACAGCTTATAACAAATGAATTATATTCATACTTAAATACTGACGATTTTTTTCAAAACGGTTTCGGTTTGGCACTTGTTATTGATGATACAGTATATGGGTATTGTTTAAGCGAATATAGTATTGATAACGGATGTGGTATAAATATATGGGTAGATGAACATTACCGTGGATTAGGATATGCTAAAATCATGACGAACTTATTTTTAAATCATTGTCATAAGCAAAAATGGAAAGCGTTTTGGGGATGTAATTCCGATAATACACCATCAAATAAAGTTGCTCTTTCATCTGGACTTGTTTTACACTCAACTCTACATTATTTTGAATGGGAGAATTTATAGTTGTTTCTTAACCTACATTTGGGCCACCAATCCAATTCTTCGAACTTGTGTTCTTCATGACTTTATGGTATAATTTGTATAAGCAGTTAATAACGGCTGGCAATCATTCTGTCTAGTTATTGGACTTCGTCTTGTGATGCAGCCTTATCCTTAACTGTAGTCTGATGTGATTTCTATTCGTCAGACCAGAGATTTGCCATCCGGCTTCCTTCAGATTCGCAATCGCTCACGACACCCTTGCCATTGGCTATGTCTTTCTCACTACTAGGGCAGACTAGGGACTTTAACCCATAAGATTGCGCCCATGCTGGGAGCATATCAAAAAGAGAACCTTAAGGTTCTCTTTCTATTGTTTTGTATCATTATTTATTGTTCAGTAAGGCTTGTGCTTCCCTCAATGAAACATAGTGGACCTATATTTTAACAGCTCCAATTACCGAACTTGTGTTCTGCATTGGGATATGGTATAATTTGTATGAGCGGTTACTAAAACTGCTGGCAATCGTGTATAGGGTGGTATCACCTTCCTTCTACATAGAATAGAGGTGATACTTATGAACCATAAGTTTCATTTTCACGACTTTATACATTTTTACTATTCTCTACTACTTTAATTCGAACATTAGCACGTCTAAGCTTATTTTTTTCTATTTCTTTGCTATGCTCTTTAGCACTATTGGACGAAAGTTTACTCTCCATCTGTGTTTTCGCATTAACGGCGCGGTCATAATCGATATTCTCTGCCCATTCAAATGTTGTTGATGCTATAAGTACCAAGTCTTTTGTAGCACTTAAAAACCCACCTATGCAAGCAGCTCGTCGTATCTTATCTTCACCTTCTACATAGACACGACACTCACCTGCACCTATTGCAGTTACATAGGGAATATGGCCAGCCAATATTGACACTTCTCCGTCTATCGTCTGAAGAGAAACTTGCCTTGCTTCTCCATCGTAAAACATTCCATCCAATGATACTATTTTAAGATGAAAACTGCTCATAGGCTATTCCTTTCTTGCTTTCTCAATCGCTTCTTCTATGGTTCCTACAAAGAGGAAAGCCGATTCGGGCAAATTATCGTGTTTACCCTCAATAATTTCTTTAAAACCACGAATTGTTTCTTTCAAGGGTACATATTTACCTTCCATTCCCGTAAACTGCTCAGCTACTGAGAAAGGTTGACTTAAGAAACGTTGTATCTTTCTTGCCCGTGAAACAACTCTCTTATCTTCTTCGCTTAATTCATCCATACCCATAATTGCGATAATATCCTGTAATTCCTTGTACCTTTGTAAAACGCTCTGGACATTACGAGCAACTTCATAATGCTCTTTCCCTACAATATCAGGGGAAAGTATTCTACTAGTAGAATCTAGAGGATCAACCGCTGGATAAATACCTAGAGAGGCAATATTTCTACTTAATACTGTAGTAGCATCCAAATGTGCAAAGGTCGTAGCAGGCGCTGGATCAGTAAGGTCATCTGCTGGTACATATACTGCTTGAACTGATGTAATGGAACCTTGTTTTGTTGAAGTAATACGTTCTTGCAATGCTCCCATCTCCGTAGCAAGGGTTGGCTGATATCCTACCGCTGAAGGCATACGGCCTAGTAAAGCCGAAACCTCACTTCCTGCTTGTGTGAAACGAAATATATTGTCAATAAATAAAAGTACATCTTGACCTTCACGATCCCGAAAATATTCTGCCATAGTGAGACCTGACAAAGCCACCCTCATACGCGCTCCCGGTGGTTCATTCATCTGACCATAGACAAGTGCTGTTTTACTTAGAACACCGGATTCTTTCATTTCATTATAGAGATCGTTACCTTCACGGGTTCTTTCTCCCACACCTGAAAAAACTGAAATACCTCCATGTTGTTTTGCAATGTTGTTAATAAGCTCCATAATTAGAACGGTCTTACCAACTCCAGCTCCTCCGAATAAACCAATCTTTCCACCCTTCGAGTATGGGCAAATAAGATCAACCACTTTAATTCCTGTTTCAAATATTTCTGTAGTTGATTCTTGCTCATCATAAGCAGGTGCCGGACGATGAATCGGCCAATATTCTTCTGTTTTAGGGGATGGCATATTATCTACCGTCTCCCCAAGTAGATTAAATATTCTACCTAATGTTTCTTTACCAACTGGCACACTTATAGGTGCTCCTGTATCTACTGCCTGAATACCTCTTGGTAATCCATCCGTACTACTCATAGCGATACATCGAACAACATTATCACCTATGTGCTGTGCAACTTCTAATACTATCTTGCGATCATTATAATTTATTTCAATTGCATTCAAAAGATCTGGAAGCTGTCCATCATCGAATTTTATATCTAGTACAGGACCGATTACCTGTGATACAATACCTATGTTCTTCTCCACATTCCTCACTCCTTTCAGTTCTTTGCATTACAAGCCACTTCCTGCGACAATCTCGGTAATCTCCTGAGTGATTGAACCTTGACGGGCTCTATTATATTTAAGACTTAAATCATCTATCATTTCTCCAGCATTTTTTGTTGCAGATTCCATTGCTGTACGGCGAGCTGCGAATTCACTTGTTAAACTTTCATTAACAGAACCCCATATCATCCCTGCTATATAACTAGGAATCATGGAATTAAAAACAGCATTGCTACTCGGTTCAAATAGAACGTATTCTTTCTTTGTTGAATCTGTGGTCTTACAAAGACTTTGATCAATTGGAAGAAGCTTCGTGATTGAAGGCTCTTGACTTAACGTGGAAACAAACGTTGTATACACAATGTACACTTCATCAAACTCTCCATTTACGAAACGGCTTGTAAGCAAGTCTGCAATTCCATGACAATTACCGACATTCAGATTCTCAACATTGGAAAACTCATCAGAAACCATTTCATATTCTAAACGGCGATAATATTCTGCTGTACGTTTACCAATAGGAAGAATACATATCTCCTTGCCTTCCATCTGTTCCTGTGCAAATTTAAATACATTGCTATTGTAACCACCAGCAAGTCCTCTATCACCAGCAATAATGACAAAGCAACTTTTCTTAATTTCCCGAGGAGTTAAATATGCAGAACTTGTTTCGATATTTCTAGTTATTATATCACACATTGCAGAATATATCGCTGAATGAAATATGCGGCTTTGCTTGATGCGTTCCTTTGACTTTGTTAGTTTAGAGGTTGCAACTAATTCCATTGCTTTCGTAATCTGCTTTGTACTTTTTATACTTTTTATTCTTAAATTTATATCCTTCATTGAAGATCCTGCCAAAAAACTCGCCTCCCTTCAAACTTAACGGCTTTCTATAAACTTCTGGGTAAAGTTTTTGATTGCTTCATCTAGTTTTAACTTGTCATCTTTTTCCAAACTTTTACCACTGCGTATTACATCTAGCAAATCTTCATGATAGGAGGTAAGTTCAAAGAATAATTCCTTCTCATATTCTTTTATATGGCTTACTTTTACATCAGCTAAATAATTATTGACTACAGCATATATAATTGCGACCTGCAGTTCAACTGCTACAGGGGAATTTCGGTCTTGCTTTAAGACCTCTACAATTCTTTCACCCTGGTCAAGACGTGCTTTTGTATCTTTATCAAGATCTGATCCAAACTGAGCAAAACTCTGTAACTCTCTATACTGCGAATATAATAGCTTCAGGGTACCTGAAACTTGCTTCATAGCCTTTATCTGTGCAGCACCACCAACTCGACTTACAGAAATGCCCGGATTAACTGCAGGCATTATTCCAGAATGGAACAGTTCACTTTCTAAGAAAATCTGTCCATCGGTTATGGATATTACATTAGTCGGAATATAAGCTGAGACATCACCCTCTTGGGTCTCAATAATCGGTAATGCGGTCAGTGACCCACCACCATATTCTGGTGATAGACGAGCAGCACGCTCTAAGAGACGGCTATGAAGATAAAAAACATCTCCAGGATAAGCTTCTCGACCTGGTGGGCGTCGAATTAATAATGACAAGGTTCTATAAGCCACTGCATGCTTGGACAAATCATCATATACTAATAAAACATCCTTGCCTTGAGACATGAAATATTCACCCATAGTACAACCTGAATAGGGAGCAATATACTGTAATGGGGCAAGATCACTTGCCGTAGAGCTAACCACTATGGTATAATCCATTGCACCTGCACGGGTGAAGGTTTCTACAAGTTGTGAAACAGTAGAGTTTTTCTGACCAATCGCCACATAGATACAGATAACATTCTTGCCTTTTTGATTAATTATAGTATCTGTCGCAATAACAGTTTTTCCTGTCTGTCTATCTCCTATGATAAGTTCTCTCTGCCCTCTTCCAATCGGAATCATACTGTCAATCGCCTTAATACCTGTTTGAAGCGGAACACTAACCGACTTCCTTTCGATGATTCCAGCTGCTTGTGCTTCAATTGGTCTGGATTCTTTTGAATCAATTGGTCCTTTACCATCAATAGGTTGACCCAATGCATTCACTACTCGACCGATTAACCCTTCTCCAACTGGAACAGAGACAACCTTGCCTGTACGCTTAACAATATCGCCTTCTTTAATCCCCATATCATTACCTAAAAGCACAATGGACACGAAATTCTCTTCAAGGTTTAATGCCATACCAAAAACACCATTTGGAAACTCAATAAGCTCATTGGAAACACAATTATCTAATCCGTAAGCTCTCGCAATTCCATCTCCAACAGTTACTATTGTACCAGTTTCATACTGTTCTATCTTGTTTTCATAGTTTTTAATTTGAGCCTTAATCAGGCTGCTTATATCTTCGATATTCATACATCAGACCTCCGCTACTGAATAGTCTGCATTTTTTAAGTTTAGCTGCAGTTTTTGAAATCTACTTTTTATACTTGCATCAATCATACGGCCATTATATTCTAGACGAACACCACCTACACAGGATTTATCGATTTTATTATCTAAAATGATTGTCTTGTTCATTGATTTTTCTAATTTGTCTATAATACGTTGTTTTTGATTATTGTTTAATGCTACAGCAGATATTGCTGTAACTAACAATATATTTTTATTATCATAATACCTATTTTTAAATTCTTTAAATACAAATGGTATTATGGACACATTTCTTTTTTCAACAAGTATTTTCAACAAAGACAAAAGGTATGGATGTATTTGTTTTTTTAAAATATTATCCAATACATCAATACGCTCAGAAGTAGGAATTCTTGGATTAGACAAGAGGTTTGCAAATTCTTGGTGATTGCTAAAAAGCTTAGCAATCTCAGCGAACTCCTTCTCTATCTCTTGTTCTATCCCTTCTTCTACGGCTAGATCATACAAGGCATACCCATATTCGTATTCTTTATTCATACGTTCTCACCTAATTTTTCAATGGCATCATCAATGAGAGTTTCGTGGATATTTTCATCAATTTCCTTTCCAATCACTTGTTGAGCTAGGTCTACTACTAATTCAACAATATTATCTTTCATATCGTCCATAGCTTTCTTCTTCGCCAGAGTAATATCTGATTCGGCTTTTCTTTTACGATTTTCAGCCTCTATTGTCGCTTCAGCAATAATCTCTTCACCGCGATTTTCCGCTCTCACTGTTGCAGTTTTAATCATCAAATCTGTTTCATTCTTAACACTCTTCAACTTGTTTTCATAAGTATCCTTATTCACTTTAGCCTCTGTACGCAGATTGTCTGCTTCAGAAAAGATTTTATCTACGTCCTCTGCTCTTTTTTTAAGAATTTCATTTACAGGCTTGAATAAGAATTTTTTTAAAATCAAAAAAAGAATCAACAAATTCGCAATAGCTGCCAAGGTATGCCATAAATTGATCGATAAAAATTCTAATGTTTCAGGCATTTACTATTCCTCTTTTCTCAATGTTAATAACAATAAATTTACGTGCAATGCCAGCACTCTATTGCTATAAATTACAGTCTACCCATAAATAAACCTGGTGCAACAAATATAAGTAACATACTTATGATAAGACTATAAAGGCCTGTTGTTTCAGCAACAGCACATCCCATTAACATGGTAGTTGTAACCTCTCCTTTAGATTCAGGCTGGCGTCCAATAGCCTCACAAGCCTTACCTACTGCATATCCTTCACCAATACCAGGGCCAATACCTCCAAGCATTGAAATTCCTGCACCTAATGCACATGCAGCTAAAACTATAGCTCTTTCTAACATAATCATTACCTCCGTTATTTTATCTTATTTTTTTATTAGTCATTTTTTGCAGCCTGTGATACATATAATACGGTAAGCATGCAGAAAATAAATGATTGCAAAACACTACTAAACAAGTCAAAATATATTGATAATATAGCTGGTAAACCAATTTGTAAAATTGAAATATCAGCCAATGCTCCTGGTAGCGATTGTAATACTAAACCACTAAGCCATGCTAATGCAGCATATAAAAGAGTTGAAATTACAACACCTGTTGAAATATTACCAAACATACGAATCGCCATGGAAATCGGTGTTGAAAACTCTCCAATCACATTAAAAGGAGCTAAAAAAGGGATGGGTTCAGTAAGACCTTTCAAATAGCCTCCAATGCCATTCGTCTTTATCTTATAATACATAATCAATACGAATGATACAATTGCCCAGCCTAATGTTGTATTTAAATCAGCTGTAGGAGGATACATACCAACAAGACCAACTAAACTAGATAATAAAGCTAAAGAAAATAAAGCTCCTATAAATGGGGGGAAATTCTTAAATCCCTCACCCATATTATCCTTTATTAATTTGTTAGCCATACTAACAAGATACTCTGCCACTACTTGCCTTTTTCCTGAAGGCTTTATCTTTAAATCACGGGTTAACCATTTGCACAATAAAGCTATCACTACCATGACAATCCACATATTGACTTGTGTTTCTGTAATTGTAATTCCAAAGGGTAATCTTAATAAAATCTTAGCACCAGTAATATCAATACTCACGAAATATCACCCCTCTTTACACGCCATTCTTTTCTGAAAATTCCCCCAATCGCAATTGTTATTCTTGGATAGACAACTGCTAATAATATTGGTAACCAATGAAAAATTTCATATTTTTCTGCTATATACATTCCAACACCTACCATTAGTAGAAGTAGCAGTTGACGCATTGAATATGAAGCTTGCATCTTCCTTTTTGCTGCCTTCTGATCATCCATATTGGCAATCTTTTGAACAGTAAGTCCCATGAGAAAGAAATTAAGTAGAGCGATTGATCCTCCATACAATGAGCCTAAAAAAACTGACAAATTGTATTTTCCAAAAATCAAAAAACCTATTTGTGTAATAAAACTACAGATCAATATGCCAATACCAACGTTTATAGTTTCTATTTTTATGGTTTTGTCAATTTTCATGTAATAATTCCTTTCTTACAAATTATGCTTCATCAAAACAATTGGTATTAATCAAAATAAAATACTCATATCTTCTGACATTTTGCCCAGTATTCCTATGAATTATGAAATATGAAGTACTTCATTTGAGTAAATTATACCGTTATGTACAAATATAACAAAAAATAATCCAAAATCTATTATAAATCGATTAGAGTACAATGTCAACTTTGATATTGTGTAATCAGCACTGAAAGGTAAACTTCTTTATATATCCCTGATTTTGCTCAAAACAGGAATTGTGGAAATCTATCCTCTGTTTTGCGATTTATTAGGTAAGTTATCCACATCG
>CAYMLE010000105.1:0-9775 GCA_964391115.1 uncultured Herbinix sp.
CTATCTTTTGTTTCTTTCGTATCATGTGTTTCATTGATACTTTAAATTGTCTCTTATGTATCTTAACTAGCCTTTTGTTTCTCTTTTGTTTCTCTTTTCCTACTCTTTTGCTACTCTGTTGCTTTTCCTATGTACCTTATAAACTCTTATGTATCTGGCTTTTATACAATAAATCCTCGGTTCCCATTATTAGGGTCCAGATAAGTTTCATTTAACTTACCTTTGCCGTAGGTTAAGCCCGCATAAAGCTGTTGCGTATTCCGCATCATGGGTCCGCTGGTATCTTGCTGGCTGACCCCTTCGAATCCAGTTAACAGTTTCTTTAGAACTGTTTCTGCTCTGTCCAAACAAATAGGACTTCTTTTCATGATCGCGGTTATGATCTGCTTACTCGCGTATAGATAAAGACTTAGCAAATCATAAGATATCGTATATCGGTAATCCAGCACTGCCATAAGCTCGCTGATATACTTCTGTGCTTTTTTTAGTCCCTTATCGAACTGTTCCAAATCCCCCAAATCAAAGGCTGCTCTTGCATCCTCAATCTCGGTTAGAGTCATTTCATAAAGGATCACAATCAGTTCGCTCTTAGTCGCCTGTGTAATTCTTGCTGTGAAACTATGGATTGCTTCTTTATTCATTCCATCCTACCTCCATAGAAAATCTCTAGCCTTTTATTGCTGTAATAAGGACAATACGGTCTGTGGCCTTTGATTCGCCTGCGCTAACATAGAGGTTCCTGCCTGGGCTAAAACATTTTTTTGTGTATATTCTGCCATTTCCTCAGCCATATCTACATCCTCAATTCGGGATAGGGATTCCGTCATGTTTTCAGCAGTAACATCAAGATTAGAAATGGAATGCTCTAATCGATTCTGGTATGCACCCAGTTTCGATCTTATCGCAGACACTTCATTAATAGCTATATCTAACAGTCCAATAGCCTCCTGTGCCCCATTAGAGGTTGCAAGGTTTATCTTATCAATTCCCAAAGTCGCAGGAGTTACCTTTGGAATACTTACAGACATCGTCTGTCCTTCATTAGCACCAATCTGTAAATCCATTGGCCCTGCATCAAGAACCGTTAATACCATAGATTTTTCTAACGGTGATAGGAAACTTCCCGGTACGAGTTCGTCTACTGAAGACGTTATTTTAGAATCCGTATAATCCGTACCTGCTGCCCCCGGCTCTACTTCAAATACCATCTTAAAGTTATTACGGTCGGATACCGTCACTTTACTCCCCTTTATAGAAACCGTTGCGGTATTCTCATATAAAGAGTCTGGATCATCGCCCTTTAAGGATAACTCAACCTCTGCATCATAACCACTAGCACTTGCTCCGTGGATTGTTAAGCCTAATAGTTTACAGAGATCCGGGCTATCGCAATATATATTAATCTTTTTATCAGATCCATAATTTTTTGATACAAATACCAGATGGTCTCCTTCTACAAAGGGCTTACTGGTATAGCCAGCCATATCTAGATTATCGGACGTATTATCATCACTATCCGTGGCAAACACACTAATATCAACGCTATCGCACGCATTTCTTATCTTCTCAAATACCTGGTCGACGGAATCTCCTTTTTGAATCTTTACGGATTCGCCATTAATATTAATCGAACCAGCTTGATCGGCGGTAATCTTCTTTTCAGCAGATAATTCCGTAAAATCAGTGACTGCTCCAAAGATTACTGCCTGTCTTGCATCCTCTTTTATCGTAATTCCATAATTACCTGCAGCTACCGAATCGGAAAGAGAAATAATATTTACCTGATTATCATTGGCATAGGATTTGCGATCAATATTACCATTTAAAAGAGTCATTTTATTAAACTCGGTTGTTTCTGAGATTCTGGTAATCTCTTGGCTTAATTGATCAATCTCTGCTTGAATTGCAATACGGTCTTCGGTGGTATAGATACCATTCGCAGACTGTACTGACAATTCTCTCATTCTCTGAAGCATGGCTTCTACCTCAATTAAGGCACCCTCTGCTGTCTGTATAACAGAAATACCATCCGATGCATTTCTAGAGGCCTGCTCCAAACCTGCAATCTGCGTTCTCATCTTTTCAGAGATTGCTAAGCCTGCGGAATCGTCCGCGGCACTATTAATACGGTATCCGGAGGATAGTCTCTCCAAGCTTGCATCCAGGAGTTTGTTTGTTCTTCCTAACTGATTATTCGCTCTTAATGCTGAAATATTGTGGTTAATTCTCATTTTTATCCTGTTTCCTTTCTGCTTAGACAGTCATATCCCTCCGTGTATACCATGACCTGCCTTTTTATAGTATAATCCGCTACCTCCATGTAGCCGTTCTTACATTATTAATTTTAAGTTATTCCATTTCGGTGCTCTCTGCCTTTTGAATCAGATTTACCATAAGCTTCGCCAGTCGATATAGCGCCCGTTCCATCTCTGGATTGTCATTGTCCTTCTTATCTTCATCTTCTGGATGTTGATAGGAATAAGGTTCCTTGCCAACCGAGCTAAAACATACTTCCAGATGTTGCATTGTCATGCTATCGTCTTCTAGTCTATTGCTTAATTCTTGGCGGACATCCTGCAACAGCTCACAGCCTCTACGGCTATCACTCGCAATAAATCCGTTAATTTCCTTATCCTTTAAATATAGGTCTGCTTTTACCTTCCCCAATCGTTCTGATTGTAAGGAAACTGTAACTTTACCTACCTTTTTAGTTCCTCGGATAACTGTAAGATTTATGTTGGTTATTCCATTTGTTGTTTCTATCGGAATCTGATAAAATTCCTTCTTGGCCAGGGTTTTCATAAGAGAAATCTGGGCTCCAATATGTTTAAACTCAAAAAGACGCTTCGCATCGATTCGATCTGACAACAATTCGCTCTCAATCATGGATTTCACCTCTGTCTCGAGCTGCTCGTAGGTCTCATTCATAGATTCCTTGTCGATTAATGTATCGGCCAGATCTTCCCTTTCCTTAAGAGGTAGATGGGAATTTCCCTTGGAAGTTTCATCTCGATGAAGCTGAAGCCTCCGAAATAAAGTGGAACCGTTGTTTAATATTTCACCTGCCATAAGTAGATTGGTTGTTGTACAGGGAAGCTTAAAGTCTTCTAGGAAGCGAATTGCCTGGTCGGAGTTTTGATAAATCTGTCTTAGCTCCTGTACTTTAGTCTCATAGGCTGCAGATTCCTCTGTCTCCATTCCTTTGAGGTTGATTAATTGATCTAATAATGTTTCCAACGGTAGGTCCTTAACCGCTCCCCAGATACCCTTATCTGAGGACAAGAGTGGCTGTCCTACCATGGAAGTATCGTTATGTAGCATGTTAATGAATTCCGGTGTAAGTCCAGATAGCAGCTGTTCTACTGCGGTTACAGTAAACTCCTGTTTCGCTGCCTGGAATGAATCAGAAGATGTTTGATCGTTCTCACGATTCTCCTCAGAGCCATTACGAAATCCTGCATTGATTTGTTCAGATATGGCTTCCTTATCAAAGGAAATACTCTCCAAGGCTCCAAACTGATCATTCACCCTGGTATCAATCGATCCCTTTTGGAAGCTTCTTACCGCCGTCAGTAAATGGCTTAGGGTTACTTCCATGCCGGCCTTCATTACTGCTCCCAGAGCAGCCCCATCCGACTTATCAATATTATGTAATAATCGGTAGATTCCGATATAAGCCTTTCTCTCATTCTCAGAGAGACCCTTTTCTTTATCCAGTCTTCTTAGAAATGTCCCAAATCGTTCTTCCTCAGTAATTCCCTGCTCATCTCGAATATCATCAATTCTTTGGTTAATCTCATCAATCGGAAGCTCTAGAGGATTTATACCGTCCTTAATCATACGAACCGTTACCGCCGGATGCAAATTCTTTATTAGGTTATTAACCTTAATATCATATGCCTTTACTTCTTCGATTGCTTCCCTGGTAATCTCCATTTGATTGTAACCAAGAATTCTTATTGCCCTACTGTTATATATTGTGTCCTCTAAACCCAATTCCTTTAGCATGGAAGCCGAATTATCAAATGCCTTTTGAATAGAATCCCCATACTCTCTGCTCGGCTGAGTCATAAGACTTTCGTAGGCTTCATTCGCTTTGCTTAATTCAATCGATAGCCTATGCCCCTCCTCCAAAAGTGTGGGTATCCTTACTTGATTCCTTAAATGAAGTGTAGAACCTAAGATATAGCTAGGTGCAGACTTTAACTGCTCCATGCTCTCATTCATACTTCTTAATATTTCAATCTGCTCAGGGGTACTCATAATATCAGCCTCTGCCAACTGCTTTCGAAGGTATTCCTCCTCCAAGCCTCGAAGCTCCTGTACTACTTCCTCCAGAGGTTGTGTCTCAATATGGTATCCTCTTCTTTCTAGTCTAGCAGCTGCCTCAACGGTCATTCTAAGACGAATTTCCTCTAGCTGTCTTAGTGCTCTGACAGCTTCTAGCTGTTGCTCCAGAGTCAGCTCTTTCTTAGATGCTTGATCCGAAGTTTCATTCTCTTGTTTATGGTAAATAAGTTCCTTCAGGGTCAGTTTTTTTCCCTCTCGGAGTGTTTCATTGATCTCCTCTGGTCCCAACTCCATAAGCTTAGAAACCATTTCCTCCAGAGATTCTTTACTGTAATCCGTCAGTATCGTATCATTCGGTGAGATGCCTTCTCCCATACCTTCTAGCATATTATCTAGAACCAAATGTTCCCCTGGTTTCGAAAATTCCTTTAAGTTACTGTAATACTTATAACTTTCTATCGTTAGGGGCACACCATGCTCCAATAGATCCATCGCCCGATTCAAATTCTCATCATTAACTTCATATCCTGCTGCAGTGATTACTTCCTTCACCTGCGGTATTAGTTCCTTCCAGGCTTTCTCGTCCAATTGTACTTTGTCATAGGTTGTTATGTTGGAATGTTGTGCTTTATAGATGTTTCCAATGGTCGGTGGTAACGCTTTACTGACCAAATGATATATGGTTCCATCCTCTGGCATTGGAAGGGATTTATACATATGAAACGCGGTTAACACCTTTTGAACATTTTCCTCCGTAATCGGAATGTTGGCTTCTATCATTCGTTGTTTAATATCTTCCACGGTCATCATATCACCTTGGCCGGCGGTGATATCTTTTGCTTCTATCTTCTGCCCCTTATCCTCTGCTGATGATCCTTTCATCCTTCCTAATGCAGCCTCTAGACCGGATACTGTGAAATCCTCAATTGAAAATCCTTCCTCCTCCAGTCGCTTATAATCCTGCACCGTCATCCTGTTTACTATGCTGTCTATTTTATCTCGGTTATTCCGGTATTCCTTATCCTGTTCCGACTGCTTGTCCGATTGTGCTTTTCTAGATAGAAATGACTCCCGTTCAGAATCTGGACGCATCAAAGTTACCAGAGCTCTCTTTTGTGAAATCTCTGAACCGGCAAGTCCCATTATAATTTTATTATCTAAAACCTCTAGAACTTCAAACATCATCCAGTCTCCAGGAACCGCTTGTGGATTTATCTCCCTGGAAGCGTTCACTGCTTGGTTTCCAATACGGAGTGAGATGCTATCACTAACTTCCGTGACTAAACCATTAACCCATTGTCCTGGATAGAATGTCGTACGACCTTGGTTGTTTTGCCTACCTTTTATGAATGCCTCATTTTCCTTTTGGTTCGTAGAACCGACCGTTAAAGAGGCTCTGATTTCTCTATATGGATTCATTTGTCACCAACCCTTTATTTAAAGTGCAGCTTTTACATTTTTGTATGAAATATTTGATACAATTACTCTACTGGTAATATTTCGGACGAAACAAGCCAAAACTTTAATTTTCCTCTTGCCTTTTATATAGTTAAATATTACCATTGATTATAATCCGTTACTAAATTAGTGGGATTACTTCTTATAGAACAATACCTTGAATAAACATAAATATATGACAAAAACTTACGGTCAAACCCATTATATTTGCTGTAGTATAAAAAGACTAATTGGGAGGTTTCTATGTTCAAAACTAAATTTAAGCTTCTATCTCTTGTTCTTCTAATGATTGTTCTGATCTCCGGTTGCGATATCCGACAAAAATCAAAGGATTCACAAATTAGCTTTAATGATTTTACAAAGGAAATATTTATCATGGAGGTCCAATCCGATACCCTATCCCTTAATTACTCCTTAGCGAATCCAATGAATTATGGAATTGAAGATAATCCGATCACTTTGGGTAACTACTCCATAGCGCAGATGGAAAAGGAATTGTCTAACTCAGAAAATTATCTAAACCGACTGATGGAATACAAATACGAGTCCCTAACCAGTGAACAGCAGCTTACCTACAATATTCTTAAAAAGTACCTCGAACAGGACGCTATTTTTAAAGATTATTTATACTATTCTGAAAGTCTTGGTCCAACCACCGGGATTCAAGCTCAGCTTCCTATCCTCCTGGCCGAATATAATTTCTATAGTAAAGAGGATATTAATACCTACCTCGAACTACTACCCAGTGTATACACTTATTTTAAAGATATTGCAGCCTTCGAGCAGATTAAATCCGATCGCGGTTTATTCATGACCGATAAAGTTGCAGCTCGTATTATTGAACAATGCAAATCCTTCATAAATAATCCAGATGAAAATTTTCTTATTACATATTTTGATGAAAAGATATCAAACTATGATGGCTTAACCGATAAAGAAATCGCTTCTTATCAAAATTTGAACCGGGAGCGGGTTTTGGAATACATTATTCCCTCCTATGAGCTACTGATCAATACTCTAGAAAACTTAAAGGGGTCGGGAGTTAATGAGGCCGGCTTATATTATTACCCCGATGGGCAGTCCTATTATGAGCTTCTGGCAAGGTCAAAAACAGGTTCCGATAAGGATATGAATGAGATGGCAGAAATGCTAGAGGAAGCAATCGGTGATGCAGTACTAAAGATTACTCAAATTTCCTTATCGGATGGGGAGCTTATAAATAAGCTAGATAATTTTTCCTCCTTCCCAATCACTGACCCAGAAGAAATCTTAGTCGATCTTCAAAAAGACATTACCAAGGATTTCCCTGATGCTATTCCAGTAGGATGTGAGATTAAGTATGTGGATGAATCCTTATCCGATTACCTAAGCCCTGCCATGTACCTGGTTCCTGCTATGGACAATTATACAAATAATAATATCTATATTAATGGAAATGATGAAGAAACCTTATCGAAAATCTATACCACGGTAGCACATGAAGGTTATCCCGGTCATCTCTACCAATGTGTATATTTCCGAAGCCAGAATCCGGACCCTATCCGGCATATATTGAACTTTACTGGCTATGATGAGGGTTGGGCAACCTATGTGGAACATTACTCCTATTCCATGTCTGGTATTGACAATAATCTTGCTGAATTTTTAGAGGCAAACAGTACTATTATTCTTAGTATGTATGCTCGCGCTGACATTGGAATCCATTATGAGGGATGGTCAAAAGATAAGGCAGTCAATTATATCAATAATTTTGTGGATCAAGTAGAGGTCTCTACAGAGATTTATGAAACTCTGCTTGAGGAGCCTGCTATTTATCTTCCCTATGCAGTCGGTTTTCTTGAGATAAAAGAGCTGCGAGAAAAAGCAGAAACTCACTTGGATGATAATTTTGATGCAAAGCAGTTTCATAAGTTTTTATTAGAGATAGGTCCTGCCCAGTTCCAAATAATAGAAAACTATATGGAGGACTGGTTGGTAAAGTTTGAGTAATTTTTAACATTCTGGAAGTTTTTGTGCTAATCTGTTGACATTTACAACTTGAAGTTTTATACTTAATATGGCGGACAATTGTTTTATTAATAATGCTAATTCCGTTAATTTTCTAATAATTTTGAAAACTTGCGGACAATTCGAAAAATAGGAGGATATATTATGTCAACAAAAGCGTACTTTAAACATGACGAAATTGGTGCTAACAAACCTGGATTTGCCAAAACTCGTTCCATTATTGAGGCGGCTTTCTATGGTAACAATGTCATTAAAGTAAATACCCTAAAAGAAGCTTATGAGCTTGCTAAAAATTCCCCTGGTACCGTGGTTACCGATATGCCGGTATACCGTGGAGAAGAATTTGGTCTTGAACCTGACGCAAAAGTTCTGTTATTCAATGATGGTTCTATTACTGGCCGTTATGCTGCTGCCAGAAGAATTGCTGGTGAACCTGGTGTTAATTGTGACAGACTAGATAAAATTGTTATGGACGCAATCTATGATACCAGATGGAAGAACATGTACCATGCAGAGGTATTTATTGGCTTGGATCCTGAATTCATGGTTAAGGCCCATTTATTAATTCCTGAAGGTGAAGAAAATATTATGTATTCCTGGATGTTAAACTTCCAGTATATGTCCGATTCTTATATTAAAATGTATAAAGACTCTAAGCCAGTTGGTAATGAGCCTGATATTTATATATTCTCTGATCCTCAATGGGTAGGAACTACTCAGACGGATATCAGTGATCCGAAGTGCCTATGCTATTTTAATACTGCTACCAACTGTGCAGCTATTCTCGGTATGAGATATTTCGGCGAACATAAGAAGGGTACTTTGACTATTGGTTGGGCGATTGCTAATCGTAACGGTTATGCTTCCTGCCATGGTGGCCAGAAGAGATATAACCTTACTGATGGTCATAAATATGTTGCTTCCGTATTCGGTCTGTCCGGATCTGGTAAATCTACAATTACCCATGCAAAACATGATGGTAAGTATGATGTAACTGTTTTACATGATGATGCTTTTATTATCAATACAGAAACCGGCTCCTCTGTTGCTTTAGAGCCTACCTACTTTGATAAGACCCAGGATTATCCTACTTATTGTGATGATAACAAATACTTATTAACCGCACAAAACTGTTCTGCTACCATAGATGAGGATGGCAAGCTTGTTCTCGTAACAGAGGATATCCGTAATGGTAATGGCCGTGCTATTAAGTCTAAGCTCTGGTCTCCGAACCGCGTAGATAGAATTCCTGAGCCAGTAAATGCTATCTTCTGGATTATGAAGGATCCTACCATTCCTCCGATCATCAAGTTAAAAGGTGCTTCTCTTGCATCGGTTATGGGTGCCACTCTGGCAACCAAGAGAACCACTGCGGAACGACTCGCTGCAGGTGTAGATCCTAATGCATTGGTTGTAGAGCCTTATGCTAACCCCTTCCGTACCTATCCTCTGACTAACGACTATGAGAAGTTTAAGAAACTCGTAGGTGAGAGACATGTAGACTGCTACATTATCAATACCGGTGACTTCATGGGCAAGAAGGTTAAACCTTCGGATACCTTAGGTATTCTGGAATCAATTGTTGAGGGTAAGGCAGAGTTTAAGCCTTGGGGACCTTTTGAAGATATCGATATCTTCGAGTGGGAAGGTTTTGTTCCTGATCTAAATGATCCTGAATACAAAGCTCAGTTAATGGCTAGAATGAACGACCGTGTTAAATTCGTAGAATCCAGAGATACTTTTAAGGATGGCTATGATAAGCTTCCTGAAGATGCTCTTGAAGCTCTGAAAAAGGTTGTTGCCAAGCTAGGATAATACCAAATGATTCATAGTTCATATTTACTTTATTAAACTATAAAGGACGTGTCATCGATCAGAATAAATCTGATTGTGACACGTCCTTCTTTATTTTCTCAATATTCACTATATTCTCTATAATCTCTATGTTCTTTATGGTCTCTTTGGTCTCTTTGATCTCTTTGGTCTCTTTGGTCTCTTTGGTCTCTTTGATCTCTTTGAT
>CAYMLE010000106.1:0-9748 GCA_964391115.1 uncultured Herbinix sp.
AATGAATTCACTATTGAGTTTTCGTACCCGAACGGCTGTCCCACTGCTGCAAAAATTGCGATTGTTGCCAATATCGGCTTACATATCGGTAGCATGATTTTATAGAATATAGTTAAAACTCCAGCTCCATCGCAATCTGCTGCTTCCTGCAACTCTTTTGGTATCGATTCTATATAGGTCTTGGTGAGAATAATATAGAAGGGCGATACAATGGCTGGTAGTATATAACCAAGAAAGTTATTGGTAAGTCCAAGGTTCATCATTGTCAAGTACCAAGGAATTATACCTGCGTTAAAATACATGGTTACTACTACAAATCGATACCACAAGCGTCTTTTCCATATCGTTTCTCTTGTGAACATATAACCAAGAAACGCGGCAATAAGTACGGTTAATGCTGTTCCTATTATCGTTCTTGAGACTGATATTAGTGCCGCCTGCCCAAGTCCAGGTATTTTCATGGCATCGATATAGTTTTGTAGGTGGATACCCTTAGGTAGCCATATGATTCCGCCTCGCTCACTTAACTTATTATTACTGATGGTATTAATAAATATATAGTAAAACGGATAAATACATACAAATGCAAATGCTGAGAAAATCAAATAAGTTGTCACATCTAACATATGATCACTTAAAGACTTATGTTTTATTTTATTACGTCTACTAGATTTCACGTTTCTATCCTTAATTCCCATAATTAACTCCTTTATATTATGCTTTGCTTTCGCACTAACTTAGAGAAGGTATTTGCGGCAAACAGTAAAACTAAGCTCACAATACTCTTTAACATACTTAATGCTGTTGATACAGAATATACTGGTGGTTTGCTAGTTGATAAATTGTATACATACAAATCTAAAACCTGTATATACTCTCTATTCCATGAATTTTGGAATACAAAGTATTGTTCCATACCATTATTCAGGAGATTTGAGATGTTAAGTAACAGTAGTACAAAAAAGGTAGGTAGTAAACTAGGAATTGTAATATTCCAAATAATCTTTAGACGATTTGCTCCGTCTACTCTAGCGGCTTCGTACATTTCCTCATCAATACCTGAGATGGCTGCAATATACATGATCGCTGCCCATCCAAGGTTCTTCCATGTGAGCCATAACCACATCTTTAACCACATGTGATCACTTGATTTCATGAAATCAATAGGTCTTGTTATCCAATTAAGATCCATAGCTACTGTATTAAACATACCTTTATTGCTCATTAACAGAAATGCTACTGAATATACTAAAACCCAGCTGATAAAGTTCGGTAGTGTCGTAACTGTCTGAATAAATCTGCGAAAAGGCATCCACTTAATCTCGTTAAGAAAGATGGCAAAAAACATGGGGAGCCACGAGAATGCCAGTGAGATACCACTCATAGCAAAGGTGTTACGAAGCACTTCCAGTGTTTGTTTTGCATAGGACTTATTTTGAAATAAAATCTTGAACCATTTTAATCCAACAAAGGAATCCCATGAAAAGGCCATTGGTGGTTGATAATCAAAAAAGGAATATATCCAACCATACAGAGGATAATATGCGAATACTGCTACTAAAACTAAAAATGGTACGATAAGAAAAAACTCTTTGTAACCTTTTACTTTTTTTCTTTTACTTAATGAATTCATTTTGCCTCCTAACAAGAATGTCTTTGTTACTTTTGTATTAAAATGTATTGTTTACATTGAATTCTTTGTTATATAATCATACGTTTTATAGGCCTCGACTTCAATGACTTATTTATTATAGTTATTAACCTATTTTCATACTAAAAAAGAAGACACATTTTGCCTGCCTTCTCTTTTATTATGCCCTTGACAAGCCATTTCAATTCATTATAACAATGAACTTTCTTGATAATATCCTTATTTATGGTTTCTGATACTTCATATTATGATAATATTCTTCAGAAAGCCTATGACTTATCTTCATTTAATATTGATCTATTTACATGTAAATTGTTACTCATTTTTCATGATTTTTTCGGTCTGAGACCCGTTTTTATCCATATTGTTATTCCGAAACTGATTTGGTGTAACTCCAGTTATTTTCTTAAATTGTCGGTAGAAATGCTCTGTATTGCGATAACCACATAGAGCCACAATCTCATTTATGGTATTGTGATGATATAACAGAAGTTCCTTGGCCAGATTAATACGACTA
Source organism: uncultured Herbinix sp. (assembly GCA_964391115.1). Taxonomy (GTDB): domain Bacteria; phylum Bacillota; class Clostridia; order Lachnospirales; family Lachnospiraceae; genus Mobilitalea. The sequence goes on from CAYMLE010000106.1 coordinate 2,169, forward strand.
TTAATGACGTCCTCTATGCAACTAACACCAAAGGTTTTCTTATATATGTTCTCTAGATGGCCCATGCTGACATTAAGTATCTCAGCCATTTCCTTAACCGTCCAATCCTTTTTCGGATTACGATAAATTTCCTGCTTCAATTTATATAATTTTTTATCCAATGTGCTTATATGCTTATAATCATAAGATTCAATCAGCTTATTGAACATAACCCTTAACAAATAATTAATAGAAATGTTCTTATGGGTGTTATTCAGGATACTCTCCGTAACGATTAATTGAAAAATCTTATGGCAATAAGAGGAGTCTTGAATGGAAAATGGCGTACCATAGGGTAATGGTGCATTTATCACAAAGGATTCATCCGAATCAAACCGTATCCAGTCATTTACATAATGGTTTTCACATGCTCTATAATATATCTTTTGGCCTGGTTTGTATAGAATAGCACAATTAGGAGGATATTTTCGATACTCACCGTCCACATAAAATATCGCTGCTGATTGCGTTATTACAAGCAGCCAACAATCATGTCCTTCTGGAACATCAAAAACAAAATTACCCTTATGCATGGCATCATATTCCACATATCTGATATGATTCATGTTTTTTCTCCCTTCTATAATCCATTGTTTCCCTAACCTTCTTGTAATAATAAGTTAAGTATAACAGATTTTTAGTAAAAAGTAGAACACTTTTTATTAAAGTAGGATTAAAGCAACAAGGAAGGTTGCAGCGAAGCCGATCATAACAGGAATCAGATTTTTCTTGGCAAGCTCTAAAGGACTGACATTACAGATCGCAGCCACCGGAATGATCGCCCATGGAATGATGGTACCTCCACCTACCCAAATTGTAGCAATCTGCCCTAGAGCAGCAAGGACCTCTCGGTCCAAATCCACTGCCAATGAGAAGGTCTGTGCCAGGGATCCAACCAGAGGAAGTCCGGAGAAGCCAGAACCATCCAAACCAGTAATAACGCCTACTACCATCTCAATTACAGCTACAGGGAATTTCGATAGGGATACATTTTCCGCTAGATAAAGTCCTATATCAGATAAAAACCCGGTTGCATCCGGTCCAAGTATTTTCTGACCCATCTCATCCATTCCTAGAAAGAAGAAGGCTCCAATTACGATAACCGGGGCGAAGATTCGTATTCCGAAGATAAAGCCTTCCTTTATGTAATCCGTTATTTTCTCTAGACAGAGGGAGCCTTTGTGTCGGATGACAGCAACAAAGCACATAATCAAAACGGCCGAGCCGCCAACTAATGCCGTCGCATCCCCTCCCTTTAAATGATATTTATACATAAGAATTATATCAAATATAAACACCGCTGGTGTAACGATTGATACTAAGTAAACTCCTGGAGTGGGCTTTACCTCAGGTGAATTCGTGGTGTTTTTTTGATTCGTATGTAAATCCGCCTTACTAATAATATAGGTTCCATCCCGTTTCATCATGATAAAGCTGACGGTCACAGTGACAAGACTCATGGTAACCCACAAAGGAAACACTGCCTTGCTAAAGGCAAGTGTATCACTGATCCCTGCTGCCTTAGCCGTAATTGCTGGAGCACCTTGAATAAAGAAGTCGCTGGACAAGCCTATTCCATGACCAAAGATATTCATAGCCACACCCGCCCAGATCGGTGCTAATCCGGCCTTAATTGCGGCTGGTAGCATGATGGCGCCGACCAAAGCCACCGCAGGAGAAGGCCAAATAAACCAGGAAAAGAATAGCATGATAAAACCAAGAAAAAAGAATGCCATGGTTGGATTAACCATAATCTTCTTTATCGGGCGCATCATAAGCTCATCCGCTCCGATATCCTGCAATGCCTTTGACATGGCGATGACAAGGGATATTACCAGGATAATTCCCCAGAATTCATTTCCCGATATAATCAGAGCGTTATAAACCGTCTGTATTCCCTTTACCAAGCTTTTATTGTACAATCCACCGATAACAAAAAGTCCCAGAATACAGGGTAAAACAGTTTCTTTACGGTAGCCCATTGTAATGATTACGATTAAAACAAAAAGCAAATATATTATATGCAATGATGTTAACTCAACCATATGCGTCCCCTTTTTCCTCTATGTGATAATTACCCTAATATACAAATATATAATTTAATATCGCGCAGCCTTTGATCTGGGCGAGTTACTTAGTTGTAACTTTTCTCGCAAATACGTTGGTAAGGCCCAGTTGTTCTACTTTCTCTCTAATTTGCTTAACATCGGTAAGATACAGATGTTTCGCCTTCATCTGTTCAAAGTAGATCGATCCGGAGAAGGTATATTTCTTCCCCATTCCCTCTTCTGTTTTCATCTCCTCTTTAACATAGGAAATGGCATCACCAGTAGCAAGTTCAGCAGGTAGCGTCAGTAGCTCAAGACCTTCTAAATGTTTGACACTATTATGACCCGCTAGAACACCAGTTACGATTGCCTCTGTGTGACCGACCAAAAGACCCGCTTTTTCGCCGGCACAGAACAGGTTTTCCACTCCCTCCACCTTTAGGCTGTTGTCTCTAGGAGCCATGGCAAAATAACGCATGGAATTTCCTTTACCTCCGGCATAGGGATCTTCATAACGAGCCTGTTCAAACCCAGGGATTTTTCTCAGCTGACTTAAGGTATAATAAGGAGTCATCAGCTTAGCATGGCCGGTATCCAACAAAATGACATTGTCCTTAAAGGCAGGTAATGCATATTGCTGGCAGGCCTTCATTCCAAGGTGATCCTCTTTGACATCCTCCGGAACCTTAATAACTGCTACACCTTTGGAATTCAGTTCCTCCTGTATGTCCTCTGATAAGGATTCCTTATACAGTTTACAGGATCCACTCATGGCCCCGATGGTTCCATTGGCCTTCTTACCAACCATTTCTTCCACTCCGGTTAAGCCGGTCAGGCTGACTCTACCACCATAGCTAGGACAGCGCAAGATACACATAGCGCAGCCATTACCGTATTTAGTACAATTATTCATGGGACCCGCGGTACCAGTGGTATCGATAAAGGCATCTCCCATGAACTCACGGCCTTTCTGATCCTTAACCGTTACGATCTTCCGGTCCTCCATTACTACTTCCGTAATTCTTGCTTCATAGACAATTTCAACACCTAGCTCTACCAAGTGTTCTACTACCGCCACTGGAGTTTTGGCTATATCATACAGATTTGCATGACTATGACCGGGAAACTCGATGTTCCGGTGCCTTGCGGTTCGATCACAGACCTCAAACAGATCTCCGCCTCCCATAGCAATCATTTCTTCTGCTGCAGTAAATCTGCCATTATTTCTCATGATGCCACCGACAAGACCGGTTCCAAGCAACATATCGGTACGTTCCAGTAGTGTAACCTCAGCTCCTGCTTTCACTGCACCTACTGCAGCTGCACAACCAGCCCAGCCACCACCAACTATAACAATTCTAAACATTTTGATACGCCTCCTAAAATCAATATAATGTTAACCCTGAACGTTTGTTATACTTACGCGCAAAAAAAGCAATTGACCTATTGCGCCAATTGCCTGTTCTATCGTAGATTTGAGCAAACAAGATAGCACTCCACCTTCAAATGGTGACAATCACAGAGTTATTCACCCCGCAACCAGTACTGCATCTTCAGAGAGATACATACTTCGGTGCTATCCCCTTTCCATAGGTATCCTAAACTCTCTGTCGTCTCCTCCTATGTACTCTTGTCAAGCACTCCTCTATCATTCTTATGAAATTAACATCATAATATCATAACCTGTCTTAAGATGTCAAATAAAAGAGTATTTGATTGTTACTAATAATGCTATGATACTGGGGCCAAAAGCCCTTTCTTTTTATAACTATGCTGTGCATATGGGTATATATATATTCATTCGGCTACCTTTCCTTCAAGTAAACCACTTTCAGCCGGTCGACGCCAAGCTGAATATAGATACACCCATATACGTGGGCTTTTGACCCCAGTATCATTTTATATTATATTCCATACAACATAAACATTGACAATAATATTACCTTGATTGAATATTGGCAGAATTGTATTCCATACTTACGGCTGGATGTATTGACCCATGAATAATATGGTATCCGTTACTGTATCACGGATTAAGAATAGGAACGGTACATCCGCTATAAATAGCATTGGCTCCAGCTCTGCAGAAGTGGTGTCGACTTCTATACCAGTAACAGCAGAAGCTTTAGTTCCCCATTCCTCTACTTCTATCTTAGCTTTATGTCCAACTCGACTGACAAATAGATCCTTTCCAATTAGATTAAAATCTGCTTCTGATTCTCGAAAAGCCTGCTCTATTCCGAGGGATATCAATTCGTCATTCAGATTCTCCATTCCGTATTCCAGTTCAAATTTTGGTATCCCAACAGTGGAAATATCAATCTTCGGTGCCCGATCCAGATTATCTAGAAAAAAATCTACCTCTTCCAGGTTCATCTTCTTATAAATATCAAGAATCGTATCCTTCTCAGGCTCTGCAGGCATCAGAATATTCATAACCAGTCTACCACCACCATAGGGCAGTTCAATCCCCTTCAGTAAGCCTTCCGTAAAATAGCGAAATTCCTCTTTATGAAGATACATCATATCAACCTCTGCTTGTGAACTCACACCATAGAATGTCCTGGGACTCGTATCTTTAGGCTGAAAGGGTATGCTCCATTTTCCATTAAAATATACGGCGTTTGCCAAAAACACTCGAAGACTCTCCGGATTCTGGAAGGAATCTAAGAAGGGATCAATCATTCCCTCTGTTTTATCTGACACCCAGGCGTTAACGTCCTTCAGCGTTTGGTCCTCAGCAAAATCAACATCAAAGATATCTCCATCATAATAATAACGAACCGGAGCCAGAAGAGCCTCCTCCAACGAATCACTATATTCTCCCTGCTTGGATAACCAGATGGAGTTTGCCAGGTTAATCTCTACCTTACCATCGGCCCCTTTCATTCGCTCCATCAGAAGCTGGTTGTTGGCATTCATATAATGATTTACCTCGGCATTATAATTCGCAGTATAGTTTTCCAGCATATGATACCCAAGTACTTTCGCCATCTCCTCTCTGGTTTCTAGATCCGCCCCATTATATAACATGGATAGCGCCAGGGAGATACTGTAAGGCGAGATTACGATGTTCTCTTCTTTATTTAATTCATCAAATATTCCATAAGCAAAGGACCTCTGACCGAATAGAAAATCCGGATCAAGTTCCTTAAGCTTTACCATATCCTCATACTCCTTAACTAACTTCTCTCCGTTCATGGGCTGGGATGCAGTTACCCTGTTACTTGCATTGCATCCAGTTAAGATCCCAGCGGCTAATACGATACTTATCAGAATAGCGGTAATGCGGTAAGTTTTATTTAATCTCATAAATTCTCCTTTCAATCTGATATTGCATGCTTCTAACATATAGACGATTGTATCGCGCATTGTGTTCCATATTTTGACTAGGTATAGAGTGTCATAAGTCAGATTTACGTAGAGTGATAAATATGTGCACATATATGCACACACATTCATCATTTTCGTGCTTATATGACATATGACGCTCTAATCAAATTTTATTATATATCCACAGAACAGCAAATTCTACAATAAAAAATCCACAGACATAGCTTGCTATCAAGGTAAAGAATTTAGTCTTTGTCCTGCTGGTGTATAGAACCTGTAGGTCTAGATATAATAAAATTGATACTTGTAACCTTTCATGATAGGAGCGAACCATGTTTACACCAAAAAGAATTTTATTTGAAAAAAATGCCTTGGATTACGAGACAGGAGATCAAATTTATCAATATTTTAAAAATAATAACAACATCGAAATCATTCATTTAAATAGTAATCGAATTAAGGATAACATACCTGGAGATAAACCTCCCGATTTTTATCGGGAAGGTAAAAACTCTCTGGTGGTTGGAGTTAAGAAGGGGCTTAAGTTTCAGAGTTGCAAACCCTCGGCTCATTACCAGCTCTCCTTAATGTCCGGCTGCATCGGACAGTGCCAGTACTGTTACCTGAATACTAATATGGGCGACAAGCCCTACATGAGAGTCAATGTAAATATTGAAGAGATCCTAGGACAGGCTGAAGCCTATATGAAGGAACGACTTCCCGACGAAACGATATTTGAAGGCTCAGCAACCTCCGACCCTGTACCTGTCGAGCCCTATTCCCATTCATTAGAGAAGACCATTATGTATTTTAGTCAAAATAATCATGGGAGGTTTCGTTTTGTAACAAAGTTTACGGATATCGATACTCTTCTTCCCCTGGATCATGGTGGCCGTACGGAAATCCGCTTTACCCTTAATACGAATCGTGTGATCCGGGATTATGAAATTAGAACTCCCTCGATGGAGAAACGAATCGAAGCTAGCAAAAAGGTAATCGAAGCTGGATATCCCATGGGCTTTATACTGGCTCCGATATTCCTCTACGAGAATTGGCAGGAGGACTATAAGCATATGTTAGTGGAACTAAGCCAAACTCTTCCCAAGAAAACTGCTTATCCTATCACCTTTGAGGTTATCTCACATCGCTATACCACCCGGGCTAAAAATGTTATCATGGACATCTTTCCGGAGACGCAGCTACCCATGCAGGATGAAGATCGCACCTTTAAATACGGACAGTTCGGCTATGGCAAATACCTATATTCAAAACAACAGCTGGAGGAGATTAAGAGTTTCTTCCAAACCCAGATTGCCGAGTTGTTTCATAACATGGAAATAAAATATATTATTTGATATTAAATATGATATGTCCTACACCATTACCGGTACATTTTTCTTTAGTGCACCTTTTTCCTCTGCTGCATTGAATAAAATGGGGCTTTTACAAAGTAACACCCTGTAAAAGCCCCTAAGGAAAGGCAACCAAATAAATATAAATATACCCATATGCAAAAGCAAAGTATATAGAGGGCTTTTGACCCCAGTATTATAGCTAGACACTACACTCTTAGCAAACCCTAGTCGGGACTTCCATTATGATAGTAGCCTCTTGAAGTTTTCTCTCTTACTGTAAACCCATCTTCTGCCGTTTCTTTTGAATATGCTGCTCGATACCCTCTGCCACTTCTATGGGATCATCACCCAGCGCGATCTTACCTCCAGTTAGGGCTTCTACATCCTCGGTTAACAGTTTAACCAGATTCGGTGCACCGGTGATAAAAGGTGTCGGCGAAAGATGTGTATAGGCTCCATATGCCAGGGCAAACAAACCGTCTATCGTTGCTTTCTGCTCCATCCATTCCGGAGCGGTGACTGCGATCGGAAGATCAGATATATCCACATCGAGATAATCTGCCAGGGCCGTTACCAACATGGAGATTCGGCCGGTGTCGGTACAGGTACCAAAGCTTAATACCGGAGGTATTCCCAGTGCTTTGCATACTCCCTTAAGACCCTCCCCTGCCTGCTCAGCGGCCTCCAGAGTACACATTCCAGCTACCTCCAGGCCATGATTTCCACAGCCTCCGGCTACCACAAGAATATCCCTCTTAATCAGCTGTTTTGTAAGGTTGACTGTATTCCAGTCCTGAGGTCCGTT
>CAYMLE010000107.1:0-3327 GCA_964391115.1 uncultured Herbinix sp.
CTACTCTCGACTCCATTAATTACTGAACTAAGTTGGTATGCGATCATTTGCTGGTCAGGAGACCAGGATGCCCCAGTTACTTCCGTTCCCTCAGCAATGGTCCTCAGGATATTGCCATCCGCATCGGCCACCAAAAGCGTTCTAGTAGAACCAGTCCCTTGAGTAATTAGGAGTTTCTCCCCATCGGGAGAGGGGGTAATACGAACTGTATTTGCAATATTCAAATTCTTAATTTCCTTCGTCATAAGATCCAATACATATAACTGGAGATCAGGACCGTCAAAGGTTATATAATAGATTTTATCCTGATGCTTATTCACTGTGTACAATTGCTCCTCTAGATCGGCAACCTTGGTAATATTCCTACTCATATCGGCCATATAAGCACCTCCAGCGTAAGAGGCACCGATCACCGTATCAGCGTCCGCCCACTGGGCAGTTAAAGCGGAGCCGAGAACTCCTTCCTTAACCGGTGTTTGTTCATCTTCGTCCATCGCCATCAGGTAATGAGCGGTATCTCCTATGGAATATTCATAGTATAATAGATGCTTTTTATCCGGTGATAATACCGCTCCACCAAGAAACATATTCTTCTGTGCTTTTAATGTTTGGTATTCCTTGGTTTCTAGATTATACAGGTATATGCTTCTGGGATAAAATTCTGCATTTTCTAGAAGACTCATTTTTTCTAGCTCCGGGTTTTCCTTTGCTAGAACTACAGTTTGTTCATCGTACCAATCGGATATTTCTATCCCATCATATTTATCAATCTTTTCAACCGTAACAATAGGTACTTCCTCATCCTTGTCTTCACTATCAATTACAGTAATGCTTTTACCCGGCTCTTTGATTATTGTTCTATTTTCTTCTGGTTTCTTACTGCAGGCAGTAAGGGTTAATAATACGGCAAGGGCCATTGAAATTTTTAATATATTCTTCTTTTTCATATTGTATCATCTCCTTTTCTATATCCTATCAAAGAGATATTTCGAAAATACAGCCTTAATGTTTCCAAAATGTAAATTTTATCATACTTTTTTATAAGATGGAAAACACAAACGAAAGGTCGAGCCTTCTGGACCAGTATGAAGCAATATAACAGATCCTCCCTGCTTTTCCGCTAACTTTCTGATGAGAGATAGTCCCAAACCGGCACCACCATGCTCTCTGGAACGGTTCTTATCCACTGTATAAAAGGGTTCGAAAATCTTTTGATCTGCCTCCTTTGGCATACCAATGCCGGTATCGCTAATATCAACATATACATTTGAGTTCTCTGCATAACTTTTTACTAGAATACTGCCATGTGAACGGTTGTATTTAATGGCATTATCGAGAAGATTCACAAGAATAATAACCATGTTTTCTCTATCTGCTTCGATAAACACCTCTTGAAGCTGAGTATCTAATTGTATTCCAAACTTATCAATTTTTCCTTTTAAGCTAATACAAACCTTCAGAATAATCTGCTTTAGGTCAATCTTTTCGATTGTATATTCAAAATCATATTTCTCCAATGCGGATAATTGTAACACCTTATCAACCATCTCATACAAGCGCTCTGTCTCCTGCTTGATATTTTTCCATGCAGTATCCAATAGTTCCTCATCATCAGGATACATATCCAGTAGATCTAAATAAGCTTTTACCGATGTTAACGGTGTTTTGAATTCATGGGTTACATTCCCTATGAATTCCTTCTGTTGCTTTTCTAAACTAGACAGCTTGGCAACGGCCAGTGTAAGCTTTTTCTGCTCAGCCTGCATATCTTCAATCGTTGTTAAGATCTGCCTGCTCATATCATATATTCCTTCTCCCAGCTTACCTAGCTCATCTCTCCGACGAGGAACCTCGATGTTGTATTGGCCGGCTCGGATGCGATCTGCCATACTTTTTAACCTTAGAATTCCATTTGCAAATGAATTGAAATAGAAATACCCCAGAATAAAGCTGACTATAAATACTCCAGCACCTATATAAATAAAAAGAGTTTTAATATAGTTATAAAACTCCAGATTTCTAGCAAGCGAATAATAAAGTTGAACAACTCCTACCTGCTCATTCCCTTTGGTTAACGGCGCAAGGTAATATAGAGAATCCTCTTCCACTTGATATGCGATTTTATTCTGTAAAGCAAAGGATAGTGTTTTATCTACGTTGCTGGTATTACTTTCTACCAAAGATTCTCCAACCTTTTTACCCTCTTTATCATACAGTATGGTTATTTGTCCACTAACCCTGCTCAGCTGCTTTGCCAGATCATTTCCGTGTGAGGCTAAAAAGGTTTCCGGCATCATTAAGGGTTCACTTAGGCTTAGCTGATTAAAATATAGATTTGTTGTTCTAGCCTGTTGTGATAAAAACCCTTCGTACTGAACCTGTTGATCTCTTTGTATCCCATCCAATACCAGGTTACTCAGGACCGCCACAGTGAGCAGTAACAGTACTCCTAAGAAAATACTAAATTTTATTTTTATGCTTAGTATCATATCAGCCTCCACCGTTCTATCATCTGATTGAAGCTTTATAGCCAACTCCATGTATGGTCTGCAGGATATCTTGATATTCTGGACCCAGCTTTTTTCTCACTCGCTGGATATGTATATCTACCGTCCGGGTTCCACCGATATATTCCATTCCCCATATTATGTCCAAAAGCTGATCTCTAGTGTAAACTCGTTCCGGATTGGCAGTCAATAGTGCCAGTAGGTCAAATTCTTTCGGTGTCATATCCAGTAGTTTCTCACCGGCAACTGCCTTTCTTTGCTGCAAATTAAGCATCAATCCATTGATTTGGATTTCCGCTTGCTCCTGACCCCCTACCTTAACCTGTAACCGTCTTAGTAGTGATCTCAGCCGAGCTAAGAGTTCACGCATATCAAAGGGCTTTGTAATATAATCGTCTGCCCCTAGTTCAAGACCTAGAATCTTATTAACAATATCCTCCTTCGCCGTCAACATGATAATGCCCACAGGCGCTCTATTTTCCAGCTGTTTCAATACCTCATAGCCGTCTATCCCCGGCATCATGACATCAAGAATAATAGCGTCGGGCTTAAAGAGGTCAAATCTCCTCAATGCTTCTTCACCGTCATAGGCAGCTTCTACCGTATAGCCCTCTCTCTTCAAGGCATATACGATTGCATTAGCAATGTTCTTTTCATCATCTATCACCAATATTTTTTGCTTCATCACATCACCCTTATCGTTTCTTTATGAAAGAGTTCTTCCTTAGTACTGTATTATATGACTGACTCTTCGTGTGTTTTATAATTTTAGTTCAATCCATTACCCAAGAAAATACATACTGTACATTTTCGGGTGTTT
>CAYMLE010000107.1:3427-9649 GCA_964391115.1 uncultured Herbinix sp.
ATTTTAGTTCAATCCATTACCCAAGAAAATACATACTGTACATTTTCGGGTGTTTGAGTATTCGGTTTGGTATCTGTTTTAAAGTGTCCTCGGAGACCTTTTTCTTTCACTGAAAAGTCAAAATGAGCTGCGGCAATACCCATATCTACTCTTTGAATATCATAGGAAAAATAATCACTATATCCGGGTTCCTTATACTCATAAAAATGCCAGCTTCCGTTGATATTTAATACTCTCCAAGGCTGTTTATTCGATGCGGATGGACCAAGTCGTACCATTTCCAGAGGAAATGCAAAATCTCCGGCTTCCTTGTTCGATAAGGGAGTATTGAAATCATTCTTAAAAAACAGGGTATCCCATCCCTTCCGTTGATCTGCTTTAATAATTTTTCTCATAGCTATTTCCTTGAAATGCTTCTTTTCTGCCGCATATCCATAAGGTGTTATAATAGGTAGTAACTCTCCTGCATTGAGCTTCATTGCACGTGCAAACCCCGAACGATCAAACGTACCACCAAGCCAGCAAGTTCCAAGACCTAGATGAGCTAAGTACAGAATAATCGCCTCGAATTCATAGCCAAGTGCCTCCAAAGCCATAGACTCCATTGTTATCGTCGCGCCAATATAATTTTTTGCTCCCTTTATCACACCATAAGTTCCAAGCTTTTGTTTTTCTCCAGAATCCTCTTTATTAAAAAATTGAAATGTTACTGTATTCCCAAATGGATTATCCAAAGAAGCAACAAATGATTCAATTGCCTTTCTTTTCTCCAAATCGATTTCTTGCTCTCTATAATTTCTCACACTATATCGTTTTGCTACTGCTTCTTCAATAGAAAACTCAATATTCATTTCGATACTCCTTCTTATTCATTATTAATCTATATATAACATTATAACGAATTCAAATATTACTTCAATCAAAAAAACACCCTAAGGGTGTTTTTTGTTTTTACTCTGTTGATTGTCTTTATGTTATCTTTCCGTGGCTACAACTCAAATCCAAGGACAAAGCTTTCTTTCCATTGTATCTATTACTTTAAAAATGAATATTCCCATTATACTCAAAGCTAATATTCCGGCAAACATCTGAATATAATCGACCATGACCCAGCAATTCATGATAAAATAACCGATTCCATAGGTTGTGGCATAGTTTTCACTAAAAAAAAGTGTAGCCATACTAACACCAATACTGACTCTCACCGCTGATATAATCTTTGGAAGTGTAGCCGGTATCACTAGGTTGGTATATATCTGCCATCTACTCAACCCTAGAGTTTTCACTGAATAATGCAGCTCCATAGGAATTTCTTTTACACCATCTCTAACCGTCAATATAATCTGAAATACAATGATGGACACAATCAGTATGATCTTCGAACTATTACCTAATCCAAAGAGGACCATAAATAGTGGTAAAAATGCCACCTTAGGAATCGGATAAAGGATATAGGTAACCGGTGAAAGGATGGCGTCTGCTCTTTTAGAAAGACCGATCCACAGTCCGAATGGTACACCGATACTCAAGGATATGACTATTGCTGTGACAATTCTAAACATACTTATGATAATATGCAGAGAAAGATTTCCGGTCAGCACAAGCGTTCCGAATGTAACGATTGTCTCATAAGGCCCCGGAATGATATTCGAGTTTACAAGGATATGTAAAACATACCATAGTATCAGGACAATGAACCCACCGAATAAGGTTTTATTGTTTTGTATTTTCATTCGGGTTTTCATCATTCCTCCGCCTCCCCTCTCAAACATTTTCTTACCTCGTGGCAGATATTGTAATAGTCGGGTTTCGAACGGATGTCTTCGTCTCCAAAGTAGGGATTATCAATTATTTTCTTAATCGCACTTTGCTTCATTATCACGATTGTTTGACCTAGGAAAACTGCCTCTTCAATACTGTGGGTTACCAAAACCATAGTCGTTGGATTCTTTTTATATAACTGTAACATTAGATTTTGTATCAGCTCTCTGTTAATGGCATCAAGGGCTGATGATGCCTCATCCATCAACAGTAGATCTGGTTCTAGAACGAGCGCTCTGGCAATGGCTACCCTTTGTTTTTGGCCACCGGATAGTTGAGACGGATATTTGTTCTTATGCTCAATAATTCCTAGGCTCTCCAGGATAGTAGCTACCTTATGATTAATTATGGTTTTATCTAGCTTTCTAACTTCAAGACCAAGGGAAACATTATCCCAAGCAGTCTTCCATGGAAGAAGTCCTCCATTTTGCAGAATTACAGCAGTTTCCCTACGAGTTTCCTTCCTTACTTCTCCATTGATTTGAACTTCTCCAGAAGACGGAAGAAGAAGCCCTGCCATAGTATATAGCAGGGTCGTCTTTCCACAACCTGAGGGCCCAATAATTGCACAGGTTTTGTTTTGGGGAATAACAAGATTTACATTATTTAAAGCAATCTCGTTACCATAGTTTACTCCTAAATTCCTCACTCGTATCATTATTCTACAAACTTTCTTTCAACTAGATCATCCGCTGTAACCTGCAATTCTTTTTTCATTGCTTCCGAAGTCCACTGAATTATTTTGTCTATGTATTGATTATCTGGAATAGTTACCTTAGTATATTCCGGAATAATAATATTATCCTTGGCTTCCGGCTTAAGGTTGGGTATTTTCTCCATGATAATATCGATTCCCGCTTGTTTATCCTGATTCAGTTCATCAACCGCCTTGTTATACGCTTTATGAAACAACTTGATTGCTTCCTCTTTTTCTGTCAAAGCCTTTCCGGTGAATACAATGACATCCGGGCAAAAACCTTCTTCGGGTTGAAAAAGTTTTTTCTGTAACCCATTTAACTCTCCCATAGATGCCATCGGTTCAGGAAATAGACCCATATCAAGCTGACCGCTTCCAATCGCTGCTAATCTGGCGGGTATATCGTTGATGAAAACCTTCTCAATTGTATAGTTGTCTCCAAGCCATTCATCGATTAAGAAATTGGTGACGCTAACCTCCATCATACCAACCTTTATGCTTTGCTTGCTATCGGCTCCTTCCTTCAGAAGCACTGGAAACACACCATTCGTCATGGTAGTGGCTTTGATATCGAAGCCCCCATCTACATTAGCAGCAACCGCAATTAAATCCGTGATTGCGCCGTCAATTGTCTGTGTCTGAAGCGCACTCTGTCTGTCCTGAGCGTTATTAAATATCTGTAATTCCACCGATAGATCAAGCTCTTTAAAATACCCATTCTTTTCCGCCAATAAGATTGGCGCAGAGTCTACTGCTGGCATAAGCCCAACCTTCAATACTAAATCATCAGAATCTTCTTTAGCTAAACCGCAGCCAGTTACTGCGAACGCTGTTACGACCAATAATACAGCCAGTATAACAATCCTATTGTGTTTGATACATTTCATTTGTTTCATTTTTTTCATTTTTCTTGTTGTCCTTCCTTAATGTCATTTACATAAATTACTATAATCTTGGTTCCAGTTCTGAATTCCTAACTTGATCACATTCTCCTTATCTAGCCTTTGATTATGTGCAGACTATAGTATAATAAAAACCAAATCTTTTGTAAAGGAATACTATTCTATTTTACAGTCTATTATCCGTCAAAACAATCCAAAATACAATAAAAGTTCTAATAAACACCCTATTTGTATTTACAAAAGAGGCGGTTTATTATACTATTATAATATAACAACATAATGAGGCATGCCTTATTGTTAGCAACTTTTTATGACATACTGATGTTAAATTAAAATATCTCTTTTTACATTTTTATGAGGTTATATAACATCAAATGATAAACTACGGAGGTATACAAATGAAGCTAAGTGTTGGGGCAATCAAATTTATGAAGGACATAAAAGAAAAAGTACTCAATGCAACAAGTAAAAAAGATACAATCTCTTCAAGCCAATCAGATGCTACAGCAAAAATTGAAACCGGTGTGAAGCCACAACATCGTATTGTAGTAAAACTAATTGGTGCATTTTTAATTTCAATTTCATTTGTTATTATTATCGGGGTGGTTTCCTATAACAAAGCGTCAAAAGCAATTGTTAATAACTTCAAGGATTCCAGTCAACAATCTATAGAAATGTCTGGTGAGTATATTCGCTTTGGTTTGGGCTCTGTTGAAGCAACCGGTATACAATATTCAGCAGATAGTGATTTCGAAAAACATCTATCCGGATACTATAAAGAAAAGCTGGATATCGTTAAATTTACGAATTATATTAATAGTACCATTAGTTCAAAACAAGCATTGGATGTATTTATTGAGGACATACATATTTTAGGTAAAAACGATACGTTCACTACCGCCACCTCACAAAAGGGAGTTAGTAACTTAGTTGTAGATTTTATGGAAACCGAAGGTGGCAGTAAGTTAAACGAATCAGTTAATCGGTATTGGATTGGAGCAAATGAGTTCTTGGATACAACTTTTAATGTAAAACCTGAGAATTATGCAATCAGGTTGATCAATAATATGAACTCAGTAAATGCCTGTCTAATAATTGATGTCAGTGCTTCCACGATTACCGAGATCTTAGATCGCTTAGATTTTGGTGATGGTAGTATCGTAGGCTTCATTACTGGGGATGGAAAAGAGGTAGTAATCTCTAAATTAGAGGGGCATGATGCAACAAAACCAGTATTCGTAAATGAGGATTTTTATAAGAAAGCATACGCTTCTGATGCTGCAAATGGAAATGACATGGTAACCTTTCATGGAGAAAACTATCTGTTCATTAATTCGAAAGTCGGAAATACTGGGGCAACGATTAGTGCACTGATTCCGGAAGCAACGATTGTCCAACAGGTGAGCGATATTCAAAAGATTACGATGATCCTTGTTGTTCTAGCTAGTATCATTGCAGTGGCTATTGGACTCAAACTAGCGACCAGTATGCAATATATCATTCGTTATTTTATCAGAGAGTTGTCACAGGTTTCTCAAGGTAATCTTACTGTAAATCTAAAGGTGAAACGTAAGGATGAGTTCTTGATTCTATCGAATGGTATTAACGAGATGATTGAAAGTATGAGGTCTCTGATAGAACGAGTAAAACTACAAAGTAATTCAGTTACTGAGTCTTCAGTTAAGGTGAGAAAATCCTCTGAAGTGTTCTCTCAGGCGACCAAAGAGATTACAGAATCTGTAAACGAGATACAACAGGGTGTTAGCCAGCAAGCACAGGATTCAGAAAATTGTCTTACCCAGATGGATGACTTATCTAAGAAAATTGAAGTTGTAAGCGGTAAAACAAATGAAATTAGTGTTATTGCAGGCGATACAAAGGGAAGTATCAATCAAGGTATCACTACCATGAAAATATTGAATGATAAAGCACAATTAACCTCTGATATTACATCAAAGATCATTCAGAATAATGAGATATTAGAATTAAAATCTGCTTCCATCAGTAATATTATTGGAACAATTAATGGTATTGCGGAACAAACGAATTTACTTTCTCTGAATGCTTCCATCGAGGCTGCAAGAGCTGGTGAGGCTGGTAGAGGCTTCCAAGTAGTTGCCGAAGAGATCCGAAAGCTCTCTGACCAATCCGTACAAGCTGCAAAAGAAATTGGAGGATTGATTAAGGAAATTCAAGTTCAAACAAAAAACGTTGTAACGATAGCTCATGAAGCTGAGAATGTAGTTAGAGAACAGGAAGACGCTGTTAATGAATCGGAGAAATCCTTTAATGACATGAATCAGCATGTAGAACATTTGTTAAAGAATGTTGAGATGATCTTAGAGAATATCTATACGATAGAGAATTCAAGAGCAGGTACATTAACTGCAATCGAAAATATATCAGCTGTTTCTCAACAGACGGCAGCATCCTCTCTCACCGTTAATGAAACAACCAATCACCAGCTTGATGCTGTACAGGCTTTGAATAGTCTATCCATAGAGCTGGATCAAAATGCACAAGAATTACAAAATGCAATTATGAAGTTTACACTAGAATAAATCATCTACTTATAAAAGAAGAAGGTCGACTGAGCTTGATAAATCAAACTCAGCCGGCTTTCTTCTTTTTATGTGTAGGTAACAAGGCTCGGAATTAGAAGGCCTTTCCTCAGTTCACAAGTAACCTTTGCCTTAGTTTCAAATAGAGAAAAAGCAGGTTTTTGCCTGCTTATCTCCTATCTTATATGATATTTACTTTAAAATCTTCCTGTTGCTATCTGAACGCCTATAGATACAAAAA
>CAYMLE010000108.1:0-9541 GCA_964391115.1 uncultured Herbinix sp.
CTTCTTTGGTTCTACTCTTCTTTGGTTCTACTCTTCTTTGGTTCTACTCTTCTTTGGTTCTACTCTTCTTTAGTTCCATTCCTCATTCAACCAGTTTCGAAGAAGCTGAGCCACTGCATCCGGCTTCTCATCCACAAATTTTTCAATCATTCTGCGGACCTCGGACACTTCATTAAATTCGATATCTTCAATCGACTGGTTTTCTTTTGTTGTAGCCAGAAGCTGTTCCACAGAAAGTTCCGGTTCCAGTTCTGTTACCTGAACGGGACTAAAGCCCTTAAATACAACAAAGAGAATTAATGCAACTATTAATGCCGCCAGGATATATTGTAGATAATCCGTAAGTGTTTTTGTAGCCTTTACCATGGGAACAAAAATAGGCTGTTCTGTTGCCGATATTTGAATGTTTTGCTCAGAGATACCAGTAGCAAGGGAAACTGTCCGTATTAAATCCTGTTCCACTTCAAGCTCGATTTCTGCTTTATTATCCAAGGCATAATCTTCGAAAGTGGTCTCCTCCAGCAATCCCTGACGCTCCAAATCTTCTTCCTTATAGGTCGTTAATTTACGAAGTACAATACTTACTGAGGACTGAGTTGAATCCACTACTCCAACCTCAAATTCCGTATTTGTCACCCGTTCATTGGGCAGATAATCGTATTCCTCAATCTCCACACTACCGTTGGAGGAGGCGGAATCCTCAATCATATAATCGGTCTCATCATTCGATGAAGTTCCGGGAATTCCACCGGAGCTACCTGCATTCTCGGAATTATAGGTATAACTATGACTGTATAAGCCCTGGTCTTGGCCCTCAGCAGGAAGATATTCCTTATATAACTCAGTTACCTTGGTATTATCAACTACAAGATGAGGAGCTATCTCCACATCGTCATAGCCACTCTTTATTAAAAGCATATACAAATTATTTTTAAAGGTATTCCGTAGGCGTTCCGCGTAATCTGCATGGCTGTTCGCGCTGCCGGAATATAGATCCTGCTCTCCTCCATATAAGAGATTACCAAATTGATCTGCCACTTTAATTTTATTCGTGGAGCTGTTACCTATAACAGAAGCAACAACTTCTGCAATGGTTTCCGCTGTCTTTATCTCAAAATCCTTATTCACCGTCAGAAGAACACTGGCATTGGTTTCCTGCGCCGGAGTCAGAATGGTGTTGCTGTTATCTATGGGTATATAATACACATCAGCATCATCCACGCCTTCCATGGTGGTGATATAATTTTTTAGTTGATTTTGCATATAGAGATTAATCTTGAGAGTACGATCACTATTGGTTGTACTTAGACTGTTGTTCAATAATTCGTCCAGTGTAATGCCGGTGGAGGGCATATCATTACTGGCAAGAAGTAGAACAGCATCAGAATATCGCTTAAGATCAACCGATACAGTCAATTTATCGGAACCGAGCTTATACTTGATCCCATCTTTTTTCAAGAGATCAATTACCTCACTGGCATCCCTGGTGGTCTGAGTAATCGTCAGCTCCTCATATTTAACCCTACCGGATAAGACTATTAATAACGTAAATGCAAATATAACAACACAGACCACACTGATAAATATGGTCTTTTGTTTGCTTGTATATTTATTCCAAGCTTCTAAAAGCTTCTTTGGTAACTCTTTCAATCGGTCTGCCATTATCCAGTACTCCTTAAGAATTTATTCGTTCCCTATGATTAGAACTGAAGATTCATAATCTCCTTATAGGCGTCCAATACCTGGTTACGGATAGCGACAGTGTATTGTAGAGATAGGTTCGCTTTCTGTTGCGCAACCTGTAGGTCATGGGTATTATCCGTAAGTCCGAGCGAAAAAGCCATCTCTGCCTCTTCTGCTGCATTCGTATAATTGTTCGTTTCTTTTATTAGCCCAACTGCAGCTTGAAACAAGCTATCGAAGGTGGCATTTCGGTCTTCCGTTTTAGGAGAAGAACCGGTAATTGATTTACTTAGCTCCAATATATTATTGACTGATGATATATTCATCGCTTACCTCCGTTCCTGCACATGTTTTGTACAGGTTGTAAAAATTATTTTATTTCAACCTTATCTTCCAATTATTTTCCGACCTCTAGACCCTTTAATGACATATTCTTAGTTGCGTTAAAGGCTGTAACATTCGCTTCATAAGAACGGGTCGCATCGATTAAATCCGTCATTTCCTGGACGATATTTACATTCGGGAAGGTAACATAACCCTCATCATCCGAATCTGGATGGGTAGGATCATAAACTTTTCTCATATCGGAATCTTTATCTTCAATTATAGAGGTAACTTTAACTCCATTTCCAGCAACCCCTTCTGTCTTCATTAGAACATCTCCAAAGGGAGTAACATTCTTCTCAGCAAATACGACAGACTTTTTTCGGTATGGGTTTCCATTCTCATCCCTTGTTGTATTCACGTTCGCAATGTTCTGAGAGATGATGTCCATTCTCAATCGTTGAGCGGTCATACCGCTGGCACTGATATTCATTCCGTTAATGGCTGACATGTATTGTCCTCCTTCATAAATTGATATAATTACTATAGTCCCTGTACAACTACAAATAATTCTCTATTTAGCCTGTAGAACTGTTTTCAATCGGTTGAATTCTTGAGTCATAGAATCTAGTAGTGCATAATAACGGATCTGATTCTCTGCCAAATTTGCAGATTCCGTATCAATATTCACGTTATTGCCGTCCAACCGGTAACTCATACCAGCATAATCAGTATAAACATCCGAGCTCAAGGTCTTTAAATTCACATTTGCTACTCTTCTATCCAGCGAGCCATCCCCCACCAGGGCTGACATCAGATAGGATTCAAATTGCACATCCTTACGTTTATATCCTGGGGTGTCTACGTTTGCAATATTGTTCGAAATTACTTCGTTTCTTTTCCAGCTTGCATCCGCAGCTTTGTTTAGTACGTTAATGTAATTAAATGCATTAGAACCAATCATATGTGCACTCCTTTCCATCTAAAAATAATTATAAATTATATTTCAAAAAACACAAGATATATTTGCAAAAATAGTAGATTAATACTAACTCTTGTGTATTTATGAGGGTTTTTGTCCGAATAAAAAGCACTTTTTTCCTTTTTTTAGAATATAAAAAGGACCCATGGGAGAGCCCACAAATCCTTTTGTATTTATACCGTTAATTAATCCATTAATTAACTCACTAATTATTCATTTTTTTTAACTCATCAAATATCACATCATTTAGAACTTTGATGTAAGTACCCTTCATTCCTGAGGATCGAGATTCAATAACTCCTGCACTCTCAAATTTGCGAAGTGCATTCACAATAACGGATCTTGTAATTCCTACCCGATCTGCTATCTTACTGGCAACCAAAATTCCTTCATTGCCTTTTAACTCTTCAAATATATGATTAATTGCTTCTAATTCTGAAAAGGATAAGGTACTTATGGCCGATTTAACAATCTGAACCTTCCGATTTTCTTCTGCATTTTCTTCATTCACAGACCTCATCATCTCAAGTCCAACTACGGTTGTACCATATTCACTTAATATGATGTCATCGATGGTATACGGTGAACCGGTTTTATAAATAAATAAAGTTCCAAGTCTTTCACCAGCGATATCAATCGGTGTGATGATTGCCTGATAGGAGTCCATATTATTTATTTCAAAGCCTAGAGTTCCGAGGTTAACATTTTCTTTGGTAGACAATATATTAAGGAGCCTTTCATTTAACAATCCATCGATATGTCTGCCCACTACATCCTTAATCAATTCATTAATTTCAACAATATCGGTACGGTTTTTAATTCCTAATACCTTACCTTTTTTGCTGATTACTAATACATTGGATTCCAGTATTTCGCTTAAAACAACACAGATGTCATTGAACACTACCTTATGTGAATTGTTATTATGCAATAAGTTATTAATCTTTCTTGTTTTGTCCAGTAACTGTACACTCATGAAACGGTTCCTCCAATTAATTCTTTTCCATCCCTATCTACCTTTGTGGAAATAAGGTAACACAATTAGAATAATCAGCTAATTGTATTACCTTTTTATATTTTATCACATATTATTTTCAAAAACAATACTTTATTATTGTTTTTGACACACATTTACATCTGATTTTTGATTTTTCTATCCAATTCAACATTATTTTGACATATCGGATGTCGATTTATCACTAATAACGTACCCGCATTTTTCATTGTTGCATACTAGCTTACTGCCTTTTTCCAAGAGCACATCTTGACATTTTGGGCATTTCTGGTCCGTAGGTTTCTGCC
This sequence comes from uncultured Herbinix sp., assembly GCA_964391115.1. Taxonomy (GTDB): domain Bacteria; phylum Bacillota; class Clostridia; order Lachnospirales; family Lachnospiraceae; genus Mobilitalea. Next base: position 4,292 of record CAYMLE010000108.1, read on the forward strand.
AGGACATAAAGCCACAATCCGGATTATTGCTACAGCCATAATATTTTCTACCCTTTTTTGTCTTTCGAATAACGATATCTCCACCACAAACTTGACAGGGAACTCCTATCTTCTCTAGGTATGGTTTCGTATTCTTACAATCCGGAAAACCAGGACAGGCCAGGAATTTACCATGGGGACCGTATTTGATCACCATGTTTCTACCGCAAAGCTCGCATATTTCCTCGGTCGCTTCATCTTCGATATGAATCTTTTCCAGTTGAACCTCGGCATTATTCACTGCCTCTTCCAGATCCGGATAGAAATTTCTGATAACCGTCTTCCAAACTACCGTACCATCCTCAACGCAGTCTAACAAGGATTCCATATTTACTGTAAAATTAACATCTACAATACTAGGAAATGCTACTTTCATTATATTATTCACTGCTTCACCCAGTTCGGTTACATAGAGATTCTTATTTTCCTTTGCAACATATCGCCTAACAATAATTGTTGTAATTGTCGGTGCATAGGTGCTAGGTCTTCCTATCCCTAGTTCTTCCAAGGTCTTAACCAAAGATGCTTCGGTATAATGAGCCGGTGGCTGGGTAAAATGTTGGCTTTTACGAAGTTCAAACAGCTTCAGAACATCTCCCTGATTAAGGGAATCAAAAGTAGCTCCAACTGCATCATCTTCGTCCTCTGGATTATAGACACTCATAAATCCTTCAAATATTAGCTTTGAGGTCGCCGTAGAGAAGCGATGTTCCTTTGCTTCAATCTTGATTGTCGTCGTCTCATATCTTGCAGGCTGCATTCTGCTGGCTACAAATCGTTTCCAGATGAGCTGATACAGACGAAACTGATCTCTATTTAAGGATTCTTTCAACATTACCGGTTCATAATCCGTATAAGTTGGACGGATTGCTTCATGGGCATCCTGAATCTTTTTACCAGTCCGTTTAAGATTTGCTTCAATCGCTACAAAGTCCTCACCAAACTTCTCTTTAATATATTCTTTTACGGAAGCATCGGCTTCATCACTGATTCGAATCGAGTCCGTTCGAAGGTAAGTAATTAAACCAACGGTCCCATGTCCTTTAATATCCACACCTTCATATAGCTGCTGCGCAAGCTGCATGGTCTTCTGCGTAGAGAAATTTAACGTCTTCGCAGCCTCTTGTTGTAGTGTACTGGTTGTAAACGGCAACGGTGCTTTGCGAATTCTCTCACTCTTCTTAATCTCTTTTATAAAGAATTCAGCCTTCTCCAACTGCTTCAGAACAGCATTCATATCCTCTTCGGAACGAATTACGCTCTTGGTATTTTTATATCCATTGTATTTCGCTATCAAGGGTCGTTTCTTATTATTGGTTTCAAATTCTGCTTCTAGATTCCAATACTCCTCTGGAATAAAGGAGTTGATTTCCTCTTCTCTGTCACAGATAATCCGTAATGCTACCGATTGCACTCTTCCAGCACTTAAGCCCCGTTTAACCTTGCTCCAAAGCACGGGACTGATCTTATATCCAACCATACGGTCTACGATTCGTCTCGCCTGCTGGGCATCCACTAGGTCCATATCAATCTCTCTGGCCTGTTTGATGGAAGCTTTGACGGCAGTCTTGGTAATCTCGTTAAAGCTAATACGACTAAAGTTTTTATCCTCCAGCTTTAAGGCCATGGATAAATGCCAGGAGATTGCTTCTCCTTCTCGGTCAGGGTCAGTTGCAAGATATATTTTATCCGCTTTTTTCGCCTCTTTTCGAAGCTTGGCTAATAAATCACCTTTTCCCCGTATGGTAATATATTTCGGTTCATAATCATTCTTAACATCGAATCCCAGCTGGCTCTTAGGCAGATCTCTGACATGTCCATTGGACGCCAGAACCTCATAGTTACTTCCTAAGAATTTCTTAATTGTTTTTGCTTTTGCTGGAGATTCCACGATGACAAGATATCTTGGCATAATACAACTTCCTTCTTTCTATGGTGCAACAAAGCTCATTGCGAAACGGTAAAAAGTTCATGACGATAACTGCAGAAGTTGAATTTCTGCAGATTGTGTGAGCAAGTTTATACGCATTTCCCTAAATATCGCTGAACATTAGTCAGTAATTTGCTGCATAAGAATTCATGAAGCCTGTAGCGATAGTTTATATCGATATAACTACACAACGATATCTGTTAATGTTAAGCTATATCTTATGTTACACAGATCGGTTCAGTAATGTTAAGGTAAATGCAGCTTATTTGTTCCTTGAAGCACATAATAATTTTTCATTGTTTGGCGAATTAAACCCTTCAGTTCTAATGTAAGTAGCTGCTCCATGATTAAATCCATAGGCAGTTTTGTAATACTCGCCAACTCTTCTACATGTTTTGGTTCAAAGTCTAAACTAGCATACACTATTTTTCCATGCGATTCAAGAAGATTATAATTATTTTTTACATCTTTTACTTTTTGCACGTAGTCTGGAATCAAATCCTCTAGGATATCCTTCGGTGATGTAACTAATTTTGCCCCCATTTTTATTAGATTATTACAACCCTCACTAAGTCGGTCCGTCGCTTTTCCTGGCAAGGCATAGATATCTCGTCCCTGATCAAGAGCCTGATCAACAGTGATCAAGGATCCACTCTTTTCTCTAGCTTCAATTACTAGGATACCATCGCTGATGCCACTGATGATTCGATTTCTCATCGGGAAATTACCTGCTATCGGATTAGTTCCCGGAGGATATTCAGAAATCAATCCTCCCTCCTTTATGATTTCCATGTAAAGATTGAGATTTTCCTTGGGATAACAGATATCAATTCCACATCCCAGCACTCCATAGGTATATCCTCCAGCAGCTAAGGCTCCCTCATGGGCATAGGTGTCGATTCCTCTAGCTAATCCACTAATGATCGAAATGCCTTCCTTGGCAAGGGCGCTTCCAAAGTATCGAGCCATTTCCTTACCATAGGCTGTACAGTTCCTGGCTCCTACTATCGCCAGACATTTCTTGATCTCCGGTAATTTATCGAACTGATTTTCCTGGCTGGTATTCTGAATAACCTCCCCCGGTAGCCTTCCCCTTACATAAAGAGCAAAAGGAGCACCGTAGATTTCCTTTAAACGGTTCGGATACTCCATATCAAACTTCGTTATAAATCGAATGCCACTTTGGATTAATTTACGATACCTTTCTTCCACCTGCTTAGCATCTCTACTCTTAATCAAAGCCTCCATATCTGCTTCCTGTAGTTTTGCACCGGATACCGCAGGGTTCCCTTCCGAAGCCGTTCTTAAGCTCTTCGCCGATGTATGAAATACCTCCTCTGCCGAACCAAAGACATTCAAAAGCCACTCGATTTTTCTCGTCCCGATATTATTAATATTTGCTATCCAGTAATTATATTCATTCCTTTTCATATGGTTACCTTCCTTCGACATAATTCCTTCCTATATATATTGTCATAGTAGCTCTGGACTACAATAAATCAATTTTATTATTCTACACCGTCTAATCCCCCCAATACTTTTGATCAATACTCCGGTAACAGATTGCTTCACTAATATGCTTTGTACTGATCCGCTCACTTTGGTCTAAATCCGCTATCGTCCTAGCTACCTTGAGAATTCTATGATATGCCCTAGCGGTCAGATTCATCTTTACGAAGGCTTCCTCCAGAAGGGACTGTTCTCTTGGCTCTAGTTTGCAGTATTTTTTAATGTTACGAGGGGTTAGCTGAGAATTAAACCATAGGTTCTGGCCTTGATACCGATCCAACTGTATCTTACGAGCAATTGCTACCTTGTTGCGGATATCTTCTGAGGATTCCTGTTTTTCCTGTAGCTGAAGCTCCTTGTAATTCATCTGTAGGGCTTCGATACAGATGTCAAACCGGTCCAAAAGGGGCTGGGAGATTCGTCCAAGATAACGCTTCACTTGATTTGGGGAGCAATTACATCGATTACGATCCGGATAATAGCCACAGGTGCAGGGGTTCATGGCAGCCACCAGCATAAAGCCAGCTGGATACTTATAGGAACCGCTAAGTCTGGCTATGGTAACCGACTTTTCCTCAAGAGGCTGTCGCAGCACTTCAATTGTATTTTTCTGAAATTCGGGAAGTTCGTCCAAGAAGAGGACACCGAGATGAGCCAGACTAATCTCGCCAGGTTTGGGAGTATATCCCCCACCAGTCAAGGCAGTCTGGGTTATGGTATGATGCGGAGATCGAAAGGGTCTCTGGGATAGCAGGGCTTGATTGTTCAAAAGTCCGGCGATACTATAGATTTTAGATATTTCCATGCTTTCCTCAAAGGATAGCTCTGGCATGATGGTAGGAATTCGCTTGGCTAGCATCGTCTTTCCAGAGCCTGGAGGGCCTATCATCAATATGTTGTGCATCCCCGACACAGCTATTTCAATCGCCCTCTTAGCGGCAAGCTGACCTGCCACCTCTGAAAAGTCGATCTTTTCTTCCTTAGAATCATATTGAAATAACGCGTTAATATCTACTGTTATAGGTGGATGTTCCCCCACACCATTCAGAAGCTCCACCGTTTCTAGTAGAGTGGACACGCCATAGGTTTCAATTCCATTTACGACAGCTCCCTCTCTCGAGTTTTCTGCTGGAACGATGCACTTTAAGAAGCCCTGCTGCATTGCGGAATATACGATTGGCAGGACACCATTTACTTTATTTACTTTTCCATTCAGGGATAGTTCACCGATGATGAGGACATTCTTTAGATTTTCCTCCGGTATGTAGCCAAAGGCAGTTAGAATTGCGATTGCAACTGGGAGATCAAAGGCGGTTCCTTCCTTACGAATATCGGCTGGTGATAGATTCACTGTGATACGTTTTGCTGGCAGTTGATAGCCGGAATTCTTGATTGCGATTCGAACTCGCTCTCTAGCCTCCTTCACCTCAGACCCCAGGTAACCAACCATATCAAATAAGGGTAAACCGTCGCTGACATCAGCCTCCACAGAGACGATCATCCCATCGATTCCATAGATTGCTGCACTGTATGCTTTACTGAACATTTAATTATTGCTCCTTCCCTTGTCTCTCCCACAAGGAAGGAATCATTTGCTTATGGGTAGTATAGCAAAATATGGAATATATGGCAAGAAAATTAAATAAGAGCTTGACCTTCATTCACAGAACAAATTGAGTCTAGGTTATTCTGATGTACGCCATATAAAAAAAGGCAGATAACCGAAGCTACCTGCCTAGTGATTTAATTACTATATCTACTTTTTCGCTATA
>CAYMLE010000109.1:0-3741 GCA_964391115.1 uncultured Herbinix sp.
CCCATTTTAAACTTTACATATCTACATCAACCGTTAATCCAAATTTAAAAGATACTGTGAACTTTTCATCATAAACAGTTATCTTCTCTATCAGTTTTCTGACAAGCTGTTCATCGAAGTCTTCTACAATATCTTTTTGCTGTTTCAGAAATTTTGGGATTTACGCGACAGCAAGCAAACGGTCTCAACATGGCTTGTCCATGGGTACATATCTACCGGTATAGCAATCACAGCCAGGTACCCTTTGTTACTTAGGAATTTCATATCTCTCTCAAGAGTTACCGGATTACAGGAGATGTATACGATTTTATCTACATTATTATTAATGTGAGTTAAATAAATTTATGTTAATTCATAAATCTTTCCAAAGGGATAAATCTCCTACTTAGAACTGTCTTCGATATTTTGTACTCTACCTACAATTCCACCTTCTAGCATCACCTTAATACCTCTTGGATGATTTTGTGAATTGGTTAGAATTCTCTGTACGATTCCTTCCGTCAATGTTCCTGTTCCCTGGTCCTTCTTCTGCACTACCATAACCTTTGCACCTATTTTAATATTACTTCGTATCGTTTTATCCATTTCTATTTCTCCTGAGTCTTATTCTTTATATGATTGATAGCTTTCTTACTTCACCTTAGCAAAGAGTCTTCCGATCTTTACAACGGGCTTAAAGAAGACACCCTCCATTTCCTTCTTTACCTGTTTTAGCTGTTTGCGGATCTCAATATGTTGAGGACAATGCCGCTCGCATTTACCACATTCCGTACACAAGGAGGCAAAAGCAGGTTTCTTTGAAAGTGCTCCCAAGGTCTGAAAATATTTGAATCTGCTACGTTTATCCTCAAGAAGATATTTCGCATTATAGGCAGCAAAACATCCCGGAATATCCACACCGAAGGGGCAAGGCATACAATAGCTACAAGCTGTACAGGGTACCTTGGTTTTCTCTAGCATAGCTTTCTTTACCCTATCGAATATTGCCAGCTCCTCCTTCGTCAAGGAATCTTCTCTGGCCTCACCAGCAATTCGGATGTTCTCTTCTAGCTGTGCTTCATCACTCATTCCAGAGAGTACCACCGTAACCTCAGGATGATTCCATATCCAACGAAGGGCCCATTCGACTGGAGTTCGATTCGCCTCATAACTTTGAAAAGCGGTAAGGACCTCCTTCGGAAGATTATTCACAAGCTTACCTCCCCGGAGAGGCTCCATCACAATTACTGGTATGCCAAGAGAATGTGCCAGCTGTAGGCCTGATTTGGTTGCTTGATTATTTTCATCAAGATAATTATATTGAATCTGGCAGAAATCCCAAGGATATGCCATAACGATCTGCTCAAAATCAGTTTTAGAGCCATGGAAGGAGAAACCAATATTTCGAATTATACCCTCGGCCTTTAACTGCTCGAGCCATTCCACTACACCAATAGAGACCATCCGGTCAAAGGTAGCCTTGTCTGTCAGCATATGGAGTAAATAATAATCAATATAGTCCGTATTTAGCTTGGACAATTGGGTAGCAAAAATCTTCTTTGCTCCCTCTAGCTTACTAACCATGAAAGGCGGTAGTTTTGTTGCGATATGGACTCTTTCTCGATATCCACCGCTTAATGCCTTTCCAAGCAATGTCTCACTTTTTCCACCGTGATAGAAGTAAGCAGTGTCAAAGTAATTAACTCCCTTCTCGATGGAATCATGGATCATGGCGATGGACCGTAGTTCATCTATGTTATTTCCTTTCATCGGAAAACGCATACAACCAAAGCCAAGGATGGAAAGCTGGTCCTTATTCTTATTATTTTCTCTTATTAACATTTTGTTATACTCCGTTCTGTAAAATCTATATAACGATCACATACCGTTGATTTGATCCCATTCTTATAAAAGATTAGTATAATATTTATTACAATAACAATATTATATTTTGGTAGTGGTTTTCCTAGAAGTATACCATACTCTATAAAGAAATTACAGATATTTCATCTGTGAATATAGATTGGCATCTAAATGAAATGAATAATAATTTGCTTTTATGTACTATATTTGGTATTGTATTTGGTATCATATCACTTGTAATAACATAAAAAGATTAGGAAAAAGGTGGATTACGTAATGGATCATCAAGAACAAAAACATCAACGGCGTGTTCGTTATAAAGGTACTCATCCGAAATCCTTTAATGAGAAATATAAAGAACTGCAACCAGAAAAATATGCTGATACGGTAGAAAAGGTAATTCAAAAGGGTAATACTCCTGCTGGTATGCATCGTTCCATATGCGTTAACGAAATATTAGATTTCTTGCACATTACTCCTGGGCAAGTTGGATTAGATGCAACGTTGGGATTTGGGGGCCATACGCTAGAGATGCTGAAATGTTTAGATTCACAGGGGCATCTATATGCAACCGATGTGGATCCCATTGAGTTGCCGCGTACAAGAGAGCGTTTGGAGCGCTTAGGCTATGGGGCTGATATTCTAACCATTAAGCAAATGAACTTTTCTGATATAGATCAACTTGTTTCCGAATCAGGGCCACTCAATTTTGTACTAGCAGATCTAGGTGTCTCCTCCATGCAAATTGATAATCCAGATCGTGGATTTTCATACAAGACGGAAGGACCATTAGATTTACGATTGAATCCCGCTCGAGGTATCTCTGCTTCAGATCGATTAAAAACGATTACACAAGAAGAATTGCATGGTATGTTATTAGAAAATGCGGACGAGCCTCATTCTGAAGCGATTGCTCGTGCAATTGTATCCGAAATCAAAAAAGGAAGATCTATAGAAACAACAACACAGCTTCAACAAATCATCCGAGATACCTTAACATCTCTTCCAGACATCCATGGAAACGATGAGATAAAAAAATCCTGCCAACGATGTTTTCAAGCACTACGGATAGATGTCAATCATGAATTTGAAGTGTTATATGAGTTTTTGGAGAAACTACCTGCTACCCTTACTGAGGGCGGCCGTGTTGCCATCCTTTCCTTTCATTCCGGAGAAGATCGTCTCGTCAAGAAATCTTTTAAACGATTTCTTCGTGAAGGTCTCTACCAAGAAATTGCTCCCGATGCTATTCGACCATCCTCAGAAGAATGTAATGCAAATAGTCGTGCTCGCTCTGCAAAATTACGTTGGGCCATTAAAGCATAATTATATTAGCTATAATAACCTATTATTGTACCAAAAAAGGAGATTCTTACGAAATCTCCTTTTTTGATGTTTTCTAATATAATTGTTATGATTTATACTGTAATATGGCTACATGGCCTTTACTTAACAGAAATCGATCCCTGTCAGCCATCTTCGGATTCTTCGGATCATGCTTCATTTTATGAAAATATAGGGCTGTAACGATATCTGCAGCAGAATTTGATCCATATAAATTGCGCTATGCACTTTTATTATAGCTCCTTGTATTCATAATAATCAAAGTCTGCATAGGTACCTTGTCCCGATAAATCCTGACTACAGATTCCGATAAAAGCACCGGTAAAAAGAATATGTCCTGTTGGTGCATAATAATCATCGGATAATACGGTAGCATCTAGGTCTTGACCTATCCTTATATATTCCATGCCGTCCAAGGAATAAGAGAAATATGCTTTCTCTTTTTGAGTTGTTAGTCTCAGATATACCTCACCGGTCTCTGGCAAGGGAATACCAACACCAATCGGCTGATTACCATTTCCTAATACACTAGATATTATGCTTAGTACTCTTCCG
>CAYMLE010000109.1:3751-9517 GCA_964391115.1 uncultured Herbinix sp.
GATAATAGTAACTCAATGAATCATAGTAATACACTAATCCAGCCATCGTTTGGAAGCTTTTTGGTTGAAAATCCACCTTTGTTGTTATTTGGCTATAAAAGCTCTGTTGTCTGTGGGCCAATAAGGATTGATGATGGCAGGATGAAAAGGACTCCTTACCATATAGACGAAGATATCCTGGACGCTCGACTAAAGATGCTCTCTCTTCAAGGGGTACTCGAAGGGTCTGAAGATGAATACTCCAACGATCCTGATCAAAATCTTCCATCAAATACTGTTTTTCTATATTGGAATCTACCTCTACACCTTCGATTTCCACCGTTTGACTAGGTGAATCACCACCGTTTGCCAAACGAAGCCATCCGTCCTTCCAGACAACCTCCTGTAGTGAAGTTTCACGTCCCAAGATACACATACGATCTTCACCAACCGGTCTACCGCAAAGGTGAGCAAGATACCATTTACCATTGTGACCTTCCGTTATGCTGGCATGCCCCGCTTTCTGGAGAGGATTATCTGGTGTATGATAGGATGTGAGCATCGGATTTAAGGGATCCACTTCATAGGGGCCTTCTATATTCTTGCTTCTTGCCATGGTAACTGAATGTTCATAACCGGTTCCACCCTCAGCGGTCATCAGATAATAATAACCATCATGCTTATAAATATGAGGTGCCTCCGTATACCTTAGCTGTGTTCCTTTAAAAATATTAATTGGTTCTCCTATTAAGGATTTTTTCTCATCTGAATACTCTTGTAATACGATGCCACTAAATTTTGTTTTCCATGTTCTATGATCCATCAACATGTTTACTAAGTATTTTTTACCGTCATCATCATGAAATAGCGAGGGATCGAAACCGCTGGAATTAAGATAAATCGGCTCAGACCAGGGACCTCTAATATCTGTAGCAGTAACAAGATAATTATGGGTATCCTTAAACATACCGATGAAGGACTTCACATCCGTGTAGATCAGATAATAGATCCCCTTGTTGTATGAGAGACAGGGTGCCCAGATACCGCAAGAACTCTGATTTCCAACCATGTTTAATTGTGATAATCTCTCAAGGGGTTGACCAATTAATTCCCAATGGACTAAATCGGTTGAATGATGGATCTGTACTCCCGGAAACCATTCAAAGGTTGAGGTCGCAATGTAATAATCGCTCCCAACTCTTAGAATGGAAGGATCCGGATTAAAACCTTTTAAAATTGGATTCGTTGCATATGCCATAATAGATCTCCTTCTAATGAATTATACTATACGTTATCCTTTTAATAAATAATCCTTAATGCTTGTCATTTTCATTTTGTATTAATATTACCGCCCGAATCGTTTTCTATAACCACATCTTTTACAAAGCTCCTCAACCGCTTCTCTGTTTGAAAAACCATCTACTATATTATTGGCTCTCTCGCTATCAATAATCTCAGAAAAAGGAGCCGAGTTTATATTTCCTAGGGATATCACTCCCTCACCATCGAGACAACATGGAACTACAGTTCCATCAACTAGAATCGCTGCTTGGTTACGCAGTCCATAGCAAAAACCGATTCCGTCATCTTTCTCTGCCTCTAAATCCGGCCATTGAAATCTATAGTCTTGATTTAGATACAATCGATCTGAAATCTTTACACCTCTAGAGGGATCCACTTTTTCTTGAATTTTATATGGTAAACTAAACTCTTCCTCAATCGTCTTAATCAGTTCATTGTTTTTCATTCTTTCTAAATTAATCTCATTGCTCTCTTCTAAATTCCATAATCTCAACGATATCAAAAGCTCTGAATCCTCAGCCTCTTTGATAAAGGACAGAATATCAGTTATATAGTCCGCTTTACTTACAAAGCTCTCATTACCATCAAAGCTATGCAATGAAAAATTAATTTGTCTCAACGCCGGTTTCTTTAATAGCTTATCCTTCACAGTTTGAATTAATGTTCCATTTGTAGTTATATTTACTTTAAATCCTTTTTCATAACTTATATCTAGGAGTTTATCTATTTCAGGATGTAGAAGAGGCTCCCCCTTGACATGGAAATAGATATAATCGGTATAAGCTTTAATCTGATCTAATATTTTACGAAAGGTTACAAGATCCATAAATTCCGGCTTTCGCCTTGTTTGCGGACAAAAATCACAACTTAGATTGCAAACATTGGTTATTTCAATATAAACCTTTTTAAATGTTTTCAATGATTTATCTCCTATTATAGTAAATGATGATGCCTTCCTCTTCCTTCGAGTGTTGCTCTTTCTTATTCTAAACCATAAGCATCCAGTGTAGTGGTCTCTTCCTGTTCTAATTCCTTAAGAACTGTTTCAGGAATATCTTCAAATACTTCCTCTGCTACGATTGCATCAGCAGCACTTGTTCCATCGAGCTGTAATTGATAATGTGCTCGTACCTTTTCCTCAATTTCTTTCAACATATCCGGATGCTCATTCAGATATATCTTTGAACTTTCTCTTCCCTGTGCAATTTTTTCTCCCTGATACGAATACCAGGAACCACTTTTATTAATTACATTGATATCTGCTGCCAGATCTAGGATTTCGCCTTCTCTTGATATACCAGTTCCATATATAATATCGAATTCAGCTTCCTTAAATGGTGGTGCTATCTTGTTCTTAACAACCTTGACTCTCGTTCTGTTTCCCACTCGTTCTCCAGCCGTTTTTATCATATCGATTCTTCTAACATCTAACCTGACAGAGGCATAGAATTTTAAAGCCTTTCCTCCTGTTGTTACTTCTGGATTACCAAACATAATTCCAATCTTCTCACGAAGCTGATTGATAAAGATTACAATACATTTTGATTTACTGACAACTGGAGTCAGCTTTCTTAAGGCCTGTGACATTAATCTTGCTTGAAGACCGATATGACTATCTCCCATTTCGCCATCAATCTCTGCTTTCGGGACCAATGCAGCTACCGAATCAATTACCAAGATATCAATGGCACCAGAGCGAACCATCATTTCAGCAATCTCAAGAGCCTGTTCCCCCGTATCCGGCTGTGATATGTATAATTCATCAATATCGATACCAATCTTTTTTGCATACTTAGGATCAAGAGCGTGTTCTGCATCTATGAACGCTGCAATTCCACCTCGTTTTTGCATTTCCGCTATCATATGCAAGGATACGGTTGTCTTACCGCTGGATTCCGGACCATACACTTCCACTACGCGACCTTTTGGTATACCGCCTAATCCAAGTGCAATATCAAGACTTAGGGAACCAGTTGGAACCACCTCTACTTTTCCTATTGCATTAGGATCCCCAAGACGCATAACTGCACCTTTTCCAAAATCTTTCTCAATCTTTATGATCGCAGCATCCAATGCCTTTTTCTTATTAACATCCATTCGATTTACCTATCCTTCTATATGATTTTTAGATATACAATCCTACCGATATTATTATTAACCTGAGACAATCATTATTACTATTGAAAAAGGACCTACTACACTCAATGAAACAGAGTGTCACAGCTCCTTTTCGTTTACACGATAATTACTGGATATTATATCTGCTATATAGTATTATGACATACTTTATAACTTTTTGTAAGGTTTATATTTGATTCCGGTGCCATAAATATGACCAACAAAAGACTTTCTAATGTTTGGATGACGAATGACACCGGATCCATATTTATTAATATTTCTTATTACTCATTTTACTGGAACAGATAGCTTGTCATAGATAAAGAACCCAATGTACAGGAATCATTAAATATAGTAAGCTCATCCTCATCCCTTGCTGCACCCAATACATATAGTAGCGGATAATAGTGTTCCAGTGTATGAAAAGCTAGATTTGCTGACTCTCCTGCAGATTGATAATTGACAACATCCTGATACTGCTTATCAATTATTTTTCCCTTTATATACTCATCAAATTGATCAGCCCATGGATATCCACCCTCCATACCCCATTTTACTCTAGAAAGGTTATGGACAACATTTCCGCTTCCCAAGATCATTACTCCTTCTTCACGAAGTGACCTTATCTCTTGGCCTAACTTATAATGTGATTCTGGAGGAGCATTCCGGTCAATGCTAAGCTGATAGACAGGGATATCGGCCTCAGGATACATTCTGCAAAGAACAGACCATGTACCATGGTCAATTCCCCAGGTGTTGTCTATAGTTACATCACTGTTGATAAGGTCTCTTGTCATGATAGCCCTCTTTGGGTCACCCTTGATCTGATAATCAACCTGATATAGTTCTTCTGGAAAACCATAAAAATCATAAATAATTTTTGGGGTTTCCATGTCATTTACTCTAGTTCCTTCGGTATACCAATGGGCGGAGATTGACAAAATAGCTTGAGGTTTTAATATCCTCTTCGCTATTTCTTTCCACATCTGGGTGTATTGATTGTCTTCAATTGCATTCATAGGAGAACCATGACCAACAAATAAAGCAGGCATAATTTTCTTCATCTAACCATTACCCCTTTCTATTTTATATTCTAATACAGATGGAACGTGTGAAAGACTGCACAGTAATCTCTGGAGATTACACCTTCCAATTTTTCATTCTTATACAGTTCGTACGTGTGAAAGACTGCCAGTAATTTCTGGAGATTACACGATCCTATTTATAGATTCTTTATACTGATAGCGCTATATAAAATGCATGTACCACTTAATATTCCTGTGATACGTATTACGATTTTCATTCTACAATGATAGTATACATTCACATAGCCGATTAACACTTTCCTCTGTTGTTGCCCAAGAAGTAACAAACCGAGCTACATAAAGATCACCCTCCAGCTTAATCTGTAGTAAGAATTTGAAATCCTTGGATAGTCGCTCAAACACTTCCTTGGGTAGAATCGGGAACAATTGGTTTGTTTCTGGATTGGCATAGAAGGAATAATTACATTTCTTCAGGGTGTCAGCGATTTGGCTTGCCATTCGGTTTGCATGTTTTGCTAAATCAAAGTATAAGTTATCTTTAAATAACTCCTCGAATTGGACGCCTATGACAAAGCCCTTTGCCATCATCGCCCCTCGTTGTTTGATCAGGTAGCGGAAATCTTCCTTCAAATCGTCTCGACAGATAACCAAAGCTTCCCCTAATAGTGCCCCATTCTTTGTACCACCGATGTAAAACACATCAACTAATTGAGCAATATCCTTGAGCATTAGGTCATTCCTCTGGGTCGTTAATGCGGAGGCTATTCTCGCACCATCTAAGAATAGATACAGTCCATTTTCCTTGCATACCTTATGAATTGCGGTCAGCTCCGCTTTCGTATATATGGTGCCAAGCTCAGTGGTATCGGAGATATAAACCATCTTTGGCTTAACCATATGTTCATCTGAATGATAATTCAATGCTCCCTTAATTGCCTCTGGTGTTAACTTTCCATCCTTTGTAGGCACTGTAACCACTTTATGTCCGGTCGCTTCTATGGCTCCCGTTTCGTGAACATTGATATGACCGGTATCCGCTGCAATGACACATTCATGGGGACGCAAAAATGAGGATATAACTAAGAGATTCGTCTGTGTCCCTCCGGGAATAAAATGTATATCAACATCCTCTCTTGAGAGAATCTCACGTATATACTCCTTTGCTTTATCGCTGTGGATATCCTCACCGTATCCGGTATTTTGCTCAAGATTTGTTTTTATCAGGGCCTCTAGAATTCTGGGATGTGCCCCTTCACTGTAATCATTTACAAAGCTATACATTGTATTACCTCCATTATGTCAATTTATACTTTATTTATGT
>CAYMLE010000110.1:0-1960 GCA_964391115.1 uncultured Herbinix sp.
TCATCCCTGCTACCATTTCTGCTGAGCTGTCTGAATTATCAATTTTGATATAATTGTCATAGCTTATCTCACCATCGTAACTCACGCACCGGAATTTCATATCATCATTTAGCAGTCTTTGATTGGATGTTTCGATATCTCGTTTTGATGCTTTATGCTTTAAACGATTTTCAGTAATGTTTCTTTGCAACCTAATCTCTTGAGGGGCAACCAGCTCCACATAATAGATTTCAGCTCCATTTTTTCTAAAAATATCTGTAACATGTTCAACATAAGCCCAATCGGACTTGTGATCAAAAGCCCACATATATGTAAATATCAATCCATAATTATCGGATGCAGCATACTCTTCAAATATTGCTTCCCTCAATCTATTTATAGCTACGTTATGTTTATATCCGAAAACCTCAATCACTGGTTCAATCGTCATATGATTATGGAACAAGCGTAAATCTGTAATTTTCATTAGCTCCTGCCCTACCGTCATTTTACCTACCGCTGAATCTCCGATTAACAACACGAACTTCATAAGATCACCCCTCCTAAACAAATATAAAATCTCTCAGTCCATACAATTAAGTCATTCAATGCATGTCCTGAATCATTCATACTATAGAAGCTACAAATAGTTTCTCGATACAACCTTTCATCAATCAACAACTATGTAAGATCTCGATTGTTTTATCCACAACTTCAACAATTCTCATCATCTCTTCTCTTTATTAAGAAGTTTTTCACCCTTTTTGTTTCTTCTTTATCACATACAAAATCAAAATGACTAGATACCTCTATCTCTAATTCATGAAAATAATCATACATAAGAAAAAGCTTCTGCCACATATCCTCATATTCGCCATTAGGGAATATACCCTGTAAGCGGTTCAACTCATTTGTTGAAAGGAATCTTTTTAGATATTTCGAATGATTTCCAGTGGTAATGTTAAAAACATGCTCAATACCTATTTTCCAATTTAGCATCTTCATGAACATTTCCATAATTAGAACTTCGTAAGAATATTTCGCATAATAAAATTCTTCTCTACACAAACCTTTTGTTATGTATATCGATAACCATCGAAATTCATTACAGGTATTATAGAACTCCATTTGTGTTGGTGGTTTTATAAAGAAGGCCTCTTCATGATCTACTGGAACTAATTCTTCAAAATTATCTTTATTAAGTAGCACTACCCTTGGTTCATTATTACTTTTTTCATTTTCAATATGTTTTATGTCTACGAGTGTTAGGTCGATTCGATTACCATCTGCAAATTGTATCAAGTAAGCAAAGGTTTCATGGCTTTCATAATCATATGGATGTGCAAACCAATCCATTGGATACTGAACAATTAATATATCCCCAAAATAATTGATCCATTTCTTATCCTTAGTAAACTCACGAACATCTGTAACCACATAAACAATATCAAAATCACTGTACTGATCGTGTACTGCATTCTTATTTGCTCTGGAGCCATCCATGGTCACAGCTCGGATTCTATCATCTTCAATAGCCTTCTTCATAATTAAATCCATCATTTCAGTTTCAGTTCTCATCGTTACCTCCCTATATAAATATCAATTCAAAGATGAACCTCAATATAACGGTACCTATCAAAATCCTTATTAGTAAACCTGCAAAATGAAGTAAAGGTTGTAGCGACCATTGTGTTAGCTCTTTTGCTAGTTTATAGTAGGATTCTCCCAGGTACAGTACTTTGCTCATCTTGTTTTTGCACAGTAATTTTTTAAAGTTATTGGATTTTAGACAAAGTATAATAATAACCAAATTATAACATATCGTTATATCAAATGGAAACATTAATATCATTCTGTAACACAATGAATATAAGCCTAAGTGCTGCCCTTAAAGTAATTCTTAAGGATCGCGCTTAGGCTCTGTGTACTTGGCTCTGTGTACTTGGCTCTGTGTACTTGGCTCTGTGTACTTGGCTCTGTG
>CAYMLE010000110.1:2060-9427 GCA_964391115.1 uncultured Herbinix sp.
GTATGTTGATTGTTGTAGCTTGTGTAGTGTCAAAGTTGTTCATATAATATGTCCTTATCTCAGTATTTTATTTGTTACCTATATTATCCCTAGTTTAATTAGAAATAATATAAGCTTCTAGATTTTTTATTGTTATTTAATGCAGTAGAAGAAAAATCAACGGGACTCAGGGATTAATAATAATTGGTGTTCCTAGGGGACAGTAATCCCATAGGATATCCATAATATTGTTTTCCACTGCTACACACCCAGCCGTCCAGTCTGATTGGGAACCATGACCATGTATCATAATCTCTCCACCCATAGCTGTATTCCAGGGTGGTTGCTTCTTCTGATTAATCGCATCTGTGATTTGTTGATACGTAGTTTGATCAATTACTCCTGTTTCCACTGCCTCTTGGGCATCCTCTATGTTTGGATAAGATACTCCTAAGGATAGATAAAATCTACTAAGATTATTTCTGGTACATACATAATAGGTACCCTCCGGAGTACGGCCATCCCCTTCCTCATACTTATCACCAAGGGGATCCCATCCCAAACCAATTGGATAACTTCCATACAGGCTATCGCCATCCCATAACTCCAATGTTCGGTCACTTTTTTTCACTACTATTTTAGGATTCGTTATAACATCCGCAGTATCAACAGTTATTACTTCTGTTTCCTCCAATCTATTATCTATCGATTTATCTGTTGTTTCTTCTGTTGTATTATCTGATGATTGTTCTGTTGTTTTGCCTATTGTTTTGCCTGTTGTTATGTCTGTTATTTCTCCTGTCCTATCTTCTGTTGTTTGATCCGAAGCTTCTATCGTGCTTAACTCCTTTGGCTCCTGTATACTCACAAAATCACTTCTAATGTACCCTTGTATGTTATTTATTCTCATCTTGATCCAATCACTTTCATTACCAAGCGATGCCACCTTTGCACCATGATTTAGTTGAAGAAGGATCCTTGAATCTATGGAAGCCCCTTCTCTCAATCGGACTCCATCACCAATTACAAAGTAATAATTTAAATATGAATCTACATCGTGTATCTCAACTGATGATTTCTCACCTTCTTCTAGTGAATTTATCCTTTCATCTTCAACCTTTTGATCAATATCAGAAATAGCCACATCCACATTCAAATCTTCTATTTTCTCATTTGTATTAGGTTTTTCAATTTTCTCTACAGAATTAATCTCATTCGCATTATTACAGGAGATAAAAAATATCGTTGTACACATAATTAGAATAGCTAGTACTTTCCACGACTTATTATATGCTTTGCTCATAGAACATCACCACCTTTGTATCATTCAGCCTTATCTCTTTTGCGATACGGATATACTCATAAAACCCGATAATCTGTATAATTTAAAACAGTTTCATAATCAAGCATCACCTGATGATATGTATACTTGCGCTCCTTGCTATTATCTAGCTATTAATTAGCTCATAATCAGCTTAGCATACCCAATCCCTTTAGCATACTCAATCGCATTCGTATACCATATCACTTCAGCTTATCTTCACCTTCGTAACAAACATATAATGATCCATCAAATCTTTATCCTTAGAATATCCAATATAATCTTTTCCTAATAAATCAAAGATATTTCCACTGATATTACACTCTGGTAAACGACCGATTAACTTTTCTCCATCTGTTAGATACGCCAACTGAACTGGAGCTGCATAATCTCCTGCTGCCGTAAAATCACCACCGCTTGAGACATGAACCACCAATCCCAACCTTCCATCCAATAATTCCTTTAACGTTTTATTCGATTTTTCAATATTTAGTAAACAGCCACCTAACATCGGTACATCATCATATCCGCAAGAGGCATTGCCGGTTAATTCCGCTAAACTAGCCAGCTCATCAATCGCCCTCTGTATGTTGGAGATATCTGTTATGGCATTGTAATACCACTTTTCTCCATCGTAGACCCGGATCATAGCACCCTTCTCTGACTTTGTCTTGTTTCGTACTAATCTTCCATTTTCTAAGGCTATATTTGTGCTCATTTTGGTTTCAATCCGCACATCAGTATATAATTTTTCTGGATATTGAAACATTAATACTCCCCCTCTTTATAATAATACTTGTTCTTATCATAATATCTTATTATTGCTAGTGAATTGTAATACATGTATAGGCCACCATAGATATGATATTTATTATTATTCTACTTAATAAATAATCATAACTTATATGGCATATTATGTCAATTTAACTTTGGTTTGTAATCACTATAATTTCTTATCTGATAGCTGCTAGACATATACCTATTTAAAAAACCCAAAGTATTCAACTTTGGGTTTCTGTGGATATATTCCGTACTATTTTGAATTACAATAATAATATGTTACCTTTCATCTAGTCGCTAACGAAATGTAAGCTATCTATTTTCATGGCTATGATTTATTTCAGTTTTCAGTTTCCCACTACATGTACCATTCTGTCGGAACAGGTGTATTATCGTCAAATAAATCTGGCTTCTGCTTTAACATAGTTGCCGTAAAATCAGCGATACCTACCGCATCACATAAAACACTATCTGCATCTCCGATAAAACCCTGATTGGCAACACCCTTATAAATAAATGGTTCTAACATTTTATCATAATTATGTGAAATATTTCCTTTGCCGGCCGGGAAGTTGTGTCTATAGGAGGGCCGATCCATAATCGTTCCGTCAGGCATAGCTATTTTTAATGGTATATAGGTTTCGGTTAATCGATTCGGGATATCATACCACTCTTCCACTCCGTGCAAATAAGTATTGCTTTTCAAATCACATCCAAGGAATAAAATCTTTGCACCTCGGTCATATAGTTTACCCCAACATCCTTCTCTGGCACAGGGTGTTTCACAATTTTCCTCACCCTTTACATATTCAAGGGCATCCGCTCCATAAGCAGCAACCGAATGGGTCGGATGCAAGGACCGTATAACATTTGGTCTTTTCATAAACAAGTTACTTAATATCCCTACACAAGAAGGCTCTGTCTCAGGATAAAAAACATTATAACTATTATTAATTTGTGCCCACGTATGGGTTGGAAATATCAGCAACCCATCTTGCATATATTCCATAAATGCATCTATCACGGTATCCCCGCCGTTTTCTACGTTACCAATCGCTTTCATTGAAGAATGTATCAATAACGTATCGGTCGGTTTAATCCCGATATTTTTAATTGCTTTCATTAGGTCATCTTTACTGTACATGGTATCCTCCGATCATCATAAGCAGTTCGTATATTCGTATTTTCTTAGCTATCACTGTGTTTCATTATAGCACAGTTTACGATAGATGAAACCTTAATTGCCTCTCCATTTAATGCATATGAAAACAAATAGCGACCTGCCCATATGATCTATATCTGGACAGATCGCATCAATGTAAGAAAAATTCACATTAATTAAAGCATTCCTCTCTCTTTCATACTTAAAACAGATTCCTCTAAACCGGCAACTGACTTAGTTTCAATTACGCAAGTGCAACCTTGATCCGATGCAATACGGATCCTATCTAAAACATCAATATCTCCTGTAAATAATGGCAAATGATTATTTGTTCCGATTGCATCATGAATATGCATATGCTTTAATTTATTGATGTTATGTAATATATAATCGGCATCCTTTAAGCCGCTAGAATAATCATGGCCAATATCCCAAGTAAGAACGATGTTATCCTTCGATATCAATTCATCTACTGCTGCTGTAATAAAATCCAAATCAAAAATACCGGTATTTTCTACAGATAGCTTAATCTCAGTGGAACTTAATAGCTCAGTTACCAAAGATGCAAATGCCCTTATTCTATTCATATAATAATCATTATACTTCTTATATAAATATAACTTATGACTCGGTAGTTTAAAAAACACCCCAAGGTTCATATGCATATTTAAGATTGGAGCTTTCAATTTTTTTGCTAACTCTACTGTATCGACAAATATCGTTTCATAAGCGGTTCTTACACTATCATTAAAATTAGCGATATTGAATTCCTCCGGCAGATGAATTGTATAATAGATCCCGCTTTCTTCTTTCATATGTACCAATTTATCAATATCCAATCGATCTGGCTGATATTCTGGCATATTCATATTAAGTTCAATAAAGTGTAGCCCTAAGGATTGACATAGTTTTATATTGTCTTCAATCGTATCCAATTCCACCAGAGTGGGCATCCCCCATGATATTTGATTCATCTAACTACTCCTTTTTATGTATATTATGCATGGCAAAACTCTTAAAGTAAATTGGATTGATTACAAAATGTACCGGTATTCTAAGAACACCGCTATTATTTCTTCAACGGTTACTTCTGCTGTTTCTTCTGCTGTTTCTTCTGCTGTTTCTTCTGCTGTTCCTTCTGCTGTTCCTTCTGCTGTTCCTTCTGCTGTTTCTTCCGCCGTTTCTTCCGCCGTTCCTTCTTCTGTTTCTTCCGCTGTTTCTTCCGCCGTTTGGCCTATTCGTTTGTAGTTATTCAATGCATAGCATATTTTGATATAGTTCATATCTCTTAGCCGCTGATTTAACAATTACTTTAGCTTCAAACATCCTTCGAAACTCATCTGAAGTAACGAATTTCACATCAATCACTTCATCCTCTTGTAAGACCAGAGCGTTTGTATCTACCTCTTTCTTTACCACATATATATCCATAAAATAGTTTTTAGCTTGGAACGTAGTCAGAAAATGCATCTCGCCTTCCTTAACATGCAAACCAATCTCTTCTTCAATTTCGCGGACTGCTGCTTGGAGGGTTGTTTCTCCTGCTTCTACACCACCACCGGTGAATCCCCACCAACCACCTAACTTCTTACTGGGATGCCGTTGCTGTATTAATATCTTACCCTCCGGATCAATTACCCAAACTTCAGTACATACATAATATTCACCTTCCTGAAATTCTGTCCCTCGTACATGGGTTCTCCCTAAGGGTTGCCGATGTTCATCGTATAAATCCCATAATTCCATTATTCTTACCCCAATCGTAATACCAGAATATTAAAAACAACCCCCATTATTATTATACTATTGCACTTTCTTTTCATATACTTGTCTCGTCTCTCTTATCTTTCTATAATTGGACCCATTACCCATCACATTCTCTTATGATATTTCCAGAAATCAATTGTCTCTTGCAGATCCTTCTCATCCTCAAACAAATCTAAGGACTTAGCTACTTCAATCGCAAAATCCACATAGGCATTGGCTCTTGCTGTTATCACATTATCTTCATTTACCACATCATTATCTTCTGTATGAGTTGAACGAATCTTACCTAGAATTCCTGCTTCATCCAACAGATTAACTCCTGCACAAATAGCTCCAATTAATATGCCCTTATCTTTCGATGTCTGCAAAATTTTAGTCAGTGCTTCGGATTTCACATTATTAATATTTCCGCCAGGGAGTATTATGCTATTTGCATCTGTAACATCTATTTCATCTATACGAATATCGCTATCCACACGGAAGCCTTCCAAGCATTTTATGTGATTACCCTCTAGCGAGCAAAATCTCATTTCTTGTTTTGTAAATTCCATAAAATAATTCAATGTAACAATTTCATAGAAACAACATTCGTTATAAATAATAAAATAGTTCACTCGTTCGCTCCCCCATAATCTAATCCAAAAAAGTCACCACTGTTTAGCTATCAATCAATTTACTTCTGTCTTTTTAGTACTGCGATGACCTTCCTGCTAGCTCCTTGAGATTGATTTGTATCAAAACAGCTAACTAACTCCCAACCATCATTACCATAATCATTTAAGGTTTCATTAAAATCTCTTATATCAAGTAATCCTCCTGAAAAACCCGTTGTTGTAAATTCTTTCGTTTTATATTCCCACTGAATCATGCTTTTTCCTCCTTATATTAAATATAAATTTTATGAAACTCATTAATACTAAACATCCTTTAAATCGAAATATAAAAAGTCCTTATAAATAGACCTAATAATTTTATCCTCTTCATACTCCTCTAGCCTTCTTTTCATTTCCTTCCAAGGAGTTTAAAAGCTATATTTGCCGGAAACAATTTTTTATCAAATAAAATAATCATTGCGAACACAGCTTGAACCAAGCCAATCGTAAAGAATATAATATGTAAATGTACTATTGAATTCAGCATAATACATTGGACAATAATCCAAATGACTAAAGCCCAACCAAAAACGCTACTGATATAGCCCTGAAACCTTGACTTATGATGTAGTGTTATGGCACTGAATATATTACCAAGACCTATGACTGTAAAAAGGATAATACCCGGAATCAGATAATCTTTAAAGGGTGAGTTGTTCAATGCGTCTACCGGCATCCCCGCTGGTCCTTCCGGATAAAGGATAGCCATCATCCCACCAAAGATTGCTCCTATTCCCACAAAAATATGTAAGAAAAACAATATCCCATACACTTTTTTCATTTTAGCCTCCGTCATTAACTACTCTGATTCATTAACTTTTTCATATTAAATACGTCCTGAATATTCATCAATCGTTTCATCTCTGGAACCGTACGTTCATCAAAATTATGAATAGAGACTTTATATTCACTCTTCACTCTCTATATTCTCTAAAAATTTCATGATTTCTCGTCGGTTTTTCATAATCAGAAATGATTTATCTGGATACCTGCTATGTAACTCTAGTATATTCTTTCTACCCTTCTTAGGAAAACTCCAAATCCATGTGAGAAACTCTAAAAATTCCTTATCCTTCTTTTCCTCTAAATATTCGGGCAAATCGGACCGTTTCTTGCCATGTCTTTTCCAGGCGGAACAAATACATAATAGTCGATTTATATCTAGAAAAATAATACAATCAGCAGCCATATACCGTAATTCCAGAGTACTATTGTAATTACCATCAATAATCCAACTGTCCCCGGATATCAACGTCTTTAGTCTTTCGGTCCATTCATTTTTTGGTGTTGCAGTCCAATTTGGCTTCCAGTACTCATTATCTAGATGAATTAGCGCTTGTTTAGTGTGTTCTGCAATTACCTTAGATAGAAAGCTTTTACCGCTCCCGGGACTCCCCACTATAATTATTCTGTTATAGATATTTCCTTTATAAATCATAAAGTGCCCCTATTCTTGATTTCCACTGATACCAATTCATAATTGCTTAGCATTTAATTCAAATCTAGTTATTATTATTAAAATATTCTTCGACAAATGTTATTCCTGTATCTCCTTAGTGATACCATCATATAAGCTTTTTGTAATGTTCTTTTTATGCTATAACTCAATCCAGTATCTTTGCTCTGTTATTCCACGAATAACAATTTCATTTTCTAAAATTCCACCATTATTAATTATACTTTTCGCAGAACCAATATTGTTTTT
>CAYMLE010000111.1:0-9324 GCA_964391115.1 uncultured Herbinix sp.
TCCTTCTGCCTTCAGTAGCTGATCGATATATTCTGCCATTCCAATATCTCTCTGCTTCATAAGCTTCTCTTCATACTCCGCATACATTTCCATAGCCTTTTCATCTTCTTCGTTTACAAAGCTCGGTAGCTCGTAGGAAGGGGCAATATATTCCTTGAATGCTTCTACATCACCAGTCTTCCAATAGTCCAACATGGTATTTAAGGAGTCTGCACCACTGGTAGCAGTTCCTGCTAAGACTTCATTCACACTATCAATGGTGTCGTTTAAGATATATTCCTCTAATTCATCGGAGAAACTATCAAGCACCATGGCTTGGTACACATAGCCTTCAATTTCTAATATTGGTTTGCCTGTAATCATAGCATCCATCGTAAATTTGAGGTCGATACCCAAGGCAGCTGCAGCGGAGGCCTCATCATAGCTTCCAGATGTAGTACCGCTTATGGAGGTAAATAAGCTATAAACACACCAAGGCTTAAACATGGCGATCTGTTCTTCGGTATAACCTATTTTCACGGCTAGCTCAACGGTTTTAAGATAGGTTTCTTCCGAAACATGATCCTTCAGAGTGGTGCCATCTGCGTACATACCATACTGCAGAATTACATAAGATGCGTTAGGGTCTAAAATATTTAACTCTACAGCTAGAGCATCGGATTTTGCAAAAGCATCTAGCATTTTGTTACTAAACGGATAAATGTCATTGGAGGCCATGTGTATGGATCCAAGCATATATACCGTATTATCGCCTTGCTTTGCTTCCCATAGGAAACCCTTGCTTGATACCTCTAAGGCATCATAAACATAGGTTACTAATCTGGTTGCGATAACACATGCCTGTTCTATAGTACATCGATCACTATAGCTAAGCTCACCCTCTTCTCCAGTAAAGACACCATATTCTGCCATATATGCGGTAGGGGAATATCTCTTCATCAGACCAATATCCTTCGAGAAGGTATAGCTAGATAAAACACCATAGAACACATTCAGTATCTCTTCTACAGTCTTTGCTTTACCAATCGGCGGCATATACTCTTTACTATCAGTAACCAAACCGGTATTCAATAGCTTTCCTCGAATACCTGCTAACAGTATCTGAAGCTGAGCCGGGGTGATATTTCTTGTCATCCCCTTCTCATACCAAGAGGTGGGATACATTCCATAGGTATCACCAACGATAAGATATTTCTCAGCCCAAGGACTGTAAATATCATTTGCTACTACGGTTCCATTGTCGACATGCTGTTCTTCAGCAGCTAACGCCAAACTAGCCGGTATTAGGGTAAAACATAAGGATAACATTAGAATAATTGAAATAATACGTTTTTTCATTGTTCATCATTTCCTTTCCATAATTTAACTGTATATTTATACATATTATCCCACATGTACTATTTTGTCAAATAGATCTTTTCATATATTTCTTTCCTATTCTTGTCGAAATCAATTCCTAATACCGACATCTTTCTTATTTTAACATTACTATAGGAGCCTTTCACCGGAACACTCCAGGAATCTATTTCATATTCTAGATACCCTGGCAGCTTTATAATCTGAGCCATCATTTCCTTCTCCGTAAAGTTAGTCGTTACCTCCGGTAGTATAGCACTAAGTAATTTACCTATTTCATTCATCTTCATCTTCTTGACTTTACCAAATATCAATTCCAACACCATTCTCTGTCTGGCTGTTCTTCCAAAATCCGTTCCTACATATCTTACTCTTGCATAGCCAAGCGCTTGTTTTCCATTAAGAAGCTGGGTGCCTTCCTCCGTAAGGCAATCCTTGTCTGTATCTAACCCCTTGAGTCTGTTAATCTCTCTTATATAATTATTAACTATAGGAAGCTCATCTTTTGTAATCTCAAGGGTGATACCACCCACCTGGTCCACGATATCAATAAAGGCATAAAAATCCACAGAGGCATACTTATCGATATGAAGCTTAAAGTTCTTTTCGATCGTTTCTATTAATAATTTGGTTCCACCAGCAGCATAGGCTGTATTCAACCGATTGTTATTTTTCTTTCCTGGAATATGTAGATAAATATCGCGAAGCAGGGATGTAGCAATGATTCGCTTAGTTTTGGTATTAATGGAAACAATAATCATGGAATCCGATAACCCTCTCTGCCCACTCTTGCGGTTATCTGTTCCGATTAGAAGAACATTTAAAACATTTTTATCCTGCATTATGGTTATTGAGGAATCGTTAATATTTTTACGAATGGAAGCCTCAATACTCACTTCCTCATCTAATTTGAGATTTCCCTCATTCCCTAAGGTATTATCTGTCATGGCAATAGCTGAGGAACTGTCTGTAGTCACTGATGATGTTTCATCTTCCTTGCTTAGATCGTTATTACCATCAGCTCCAACTGCCTCCACACCGTCTTCGTTCCCTGATTCCATCTCATAATCCCATTCCTCATCATTATCCCAATCCGCCTCATCATCCCAGTTATCATCGCCGATACCGCTCTCTGCATAGTCTAGCTCCTCAAGAGGAACGAAATTTATCTTGCTAATGTAGCTTCGCATAATGATATAGGCTATCCCAGTGAGAATAACTACTAGTCCTAGGATAGAACAGATGGATACTATCAATATTTTCTTTATATTACGTTTTTCACCCGAATTATCCATCTTAATTATCCTCCATTTGTAATATATTACATTTTTCAATATTATCATAGTTTCAGTTCGAATTCCATACCATAATCCTGGGGTTGTCTATGTTTTATATGAGTATTTTCTACCTCAATCTGTCCAAAGCACAAATTTATTTTATAATTCAACATGATAGGAGAAAAAACTTTATTACTCTCGATTTGCAACATATAATTTTGCCTCTAATACGAAAAGCATAAAGTACACCATACCTAACGCCCTAAGCAAAATGTACTTCATCTCTAAGGCGATAAGAAAAACACACCATCTCTAACTTCATAAGTAAAACATTCATCATACCCAACTTGAACTAATTTATATAGAATTACATGCAAAAAGACCCGGCAAGGAATTGCTTGTTCCTTTGCCGGGTCGTAAAAGTTCACTTCTGATTCAGCCTATTCACTTCTGATTTAGCCTATTCACTTCTGATTTAGCCTATTCACTTCTGATTTAGCCTATTCTTAATTAGCCTACTCGCTTCTCAATGCTTCTACAGCATCCTTCTTCGCAGCCATTTTAGCTGGTAGATGACCACCGATCATGGTTAAGATGGTACTAATCGTTACCAGAGTAATCGCATGGGAAAGCTGAAGCTGAGCTACACTCTTTAATTCTGTTGCATTAAAGATAATGGCATTGATGGGGATCGTAAGAAGCCATGCAATCACAACACCCAGGGTTCCGGAAAATACACCGAGAATAAAGGTTTCTGCGTCAAATACTCGAGCAATATCCTTCTTTCTTGCACCAAGGGCTTTTAATATACCGATTTCTTTCGTCCTCTCTAATACTGAGGTGTAAGTTATAATACCAATCATGATCAAGCTTACAAAGAGAGCTGTGGAGGAAAATGCAATCAATACCATTGTAATACCATCCATAATACCACTGGTCATACCGGTAATGGTTTCTGCCAAATCAGTGTATACCACCTTATCTTCCTTGTTCGTCTTTGAGGTATTATAAGCATCTAGATAACTCAATATCTCAGTCTTTGTTTCAAAGTTGATCGGATAGACCGTAATGAAGTATGGGGTGCCGTTCTGTCCAAGATAGGACAGCATCTCCTTCTTCGCTTCCTCATCGATTTCCTGCATGGTCAGGACATTCTTATCCGATTCCTCTTGAGCCTTTACAATCTCAGATTCCTTCGATTTCTCGATTACTCTTAAGGCAAGACCATCACTATAAGCAATTCCTTCTGAGATAACAGGAAATTTAACAGCTTCTTTTGCTCGTAGTATTCCGGTAATCGTCAGAGTAATATTATCCTCGGCTTCATATAAGGCGTCCAGATCCTGTTGTATCGTAAATCCACCGTACTCTGTAGCTACATAATAATCATCATTCATGATGGCTTCTAATTCAATACCAAGCAAATCGTCGAACTGAACCGATTCCACTTGTTCAATATCAAAGCCCAATTGAGCTGCTATCGTATCTTGCATCCGGTTCTTACTATCGACTACAATTACCAGACCAGTCTCATCGGTCGGATATGCTCCTGCCAAAACATCATAATTATCCTCCAAATAACTGGTCCCGGATAATTTTGTAGGATAGGAAGCAAACATAATCTGATTCGTCGCAATCGGGGATACTTGCTCCTCCTGCTTCATTAGAAGATTCAATCCTACGGTTCTGGTGTAACCTATACTTTTACTGATCGAAGGATCTAGAGCAGCTAAGTAGTCCAGATATTCATCCGTGAATTGATTGGTATGCTGGGCATTCCGATCCTCCATGTTATAGAGAAAAACTTCATTGGAATCAACATACTCTACCGATCCAGTCATTTGATCATGCATTTCCTCCTGACGTTCCTTTAAGGCTTCACTATCAACCTCTGTGGTCTGTCTGGAGATGATAATCGGAAATTCTGTCATGGCCTCGGACTGAAAATCATCAATCTGCATCTGAAAGCCTACGGATAAACTTAAAATCAATGCTATACCAATGATACCGATGCTCGATGCAAAGGCTGTTAAAAAGGTTCTTCCTAATTTTGTTTTAATATTATTAAAGGATATACGAAGGGCCGTCGGAAAACTCATGCTGGTTTTAATCAGCTTGAATTTGCTGTCGGTGGTCACCTCATGATAGGGATTCGTGTCCGAAATCACCTTACCATCCTCAAATTCCACGATTCGGTCTGCGTACTTAGTTGCTAACTCCGGATTATGGGTTACCATGATAACTAGTTTGTCGTGGGCTATCTCCTTAATAAGATCCATAATCTGAACACTGGTTTTGGTGTCCAATGCGCCAGTAGGTTCGTCACATAGAAGGATATCCGGGTCATTGGCTAACGCTCTTGCGATCGCAACCCTCTGCATCTGTCCTCCGGATAATTGATTTGGCTTCTTGTTAATATGCTCCTTAAGCCCAACCCGTTCTAGAACTTTGAGTGCCTTTTTATGCTTCTCAACTCTCGAAACACCACTTAAGGTCATGCCCAACTCCACATTGGATAAAATACTCAGATGGGAGATCAGGTTATAACTCTGAAAAACAAACCCAATGGTGTTATTACGATAGGCATCCCAATCTCGATCTTTAAAATGCTTTGTAGACTTACCATTGATAACCAAATCACCATCATCATATCGATCTAATCCTCCGATAATATTCAAACAGGTGGTTTTTCCGGAGCCACTGGCCCCAAGTATCGCTACAAATTCATTCTTACGAAATGATACTGATATACCGTCCAGAGCTTCCGTCTTAAAATCTCCTATGGTATACGTCTTTCTTATATTTTTTAGTTCAAGCATTCGCTATCCTCACAATCCATATTTTTCTTGACAAATTATACGGTTCAGTATATTTCTTTCTCCTTACACTGTCAATGATATTGCATACAATTTAAGGATATTTTAATATTTTACATATTACTTTAAGAAAGTATTCTTTGAATTCGTTTTGTATCCAACCCAGATATTCATATCATAAAACTCTTGTCCATAGAGAGATCTATAGGTTCGGCTCATGATATCAAAGGCCTCTTCATCGGTTAAGGGTTCCTCAAGATTCAGTACCAGAATCTGATACTCATCCATCTGAACTCTGCTTAAGACCTTCGAGGTTTTAAAACCATTTCTATGATAGAAATTAATTCTACGCTTTCTTAGATCTCTGTTCTCCTCATCAATTGCGTGATTTGGGTTTTCTACTTCCGCTAAAATAGCAGAATACTTGTCACCTAGGTCTTTTTTCATCTCCTTCAAAAATTTACTGCCAAAGCCCTTGGATCTTGAGGTACTTACCACCGCGAAGAAATCCAATACTAAAATTGGTTTTAGCTTATAATCAGCTTTAGCAAAATAAGCGTAGCCCAGTAGCTGGTCCGTCTGTTCCTTATAAATACCAAAACACAGATATCTTCCTTCTTCAATTAACCGCTCCATCATACTCAAAGGCTTAACTTCGCTCGGATGAAAATCCTTTCGCATATGCTGATGATATACATCCTCTCTTTGCAGTTTTGACAATTCCTTAATAATCATATTCAACCTCCTGCATTATATGACATAAAAACAGGCTGTTGCCGTCCCAAGTACATAAGTATAGTAATTATGCGCCTGATCATCTCATACCAGAGGTACTGTTTATAGATGATGATTAGCACTAACTAAATACTTAAGTACGAAGGCAGACAACAGCCCTAATTATAAACTTCTTAAATATCAATACATATCGTTTGACCAGTTTCAGCCTTCCATTATATCAAATGGTTAGGCTACGATTACTACATGGTTATTATTTAAGATCCTTAATGCTAAAGCTAACTCTGCCCATCTTATCCTGACCGAGGCAGACAACACTCACTACATCACCCATAGAGAGTACATCTTCTACATGCTCCACTCTCTGCTTTGAAATCTTGGAGATGTGTACAAGACCCTCTTTGCCGGGAGCAAATTCGATAAAGGCACCGAATTCTTTAATGCTTACAACCTTACCGGTGTATACTTTACCTTCTTCAAACTCTGTAACAATCATACCAATGATCTCTAGAGCCTTCTGGATGCTTTCCTTATTGGTTCCACATACAGATACAGCACCTTCATCAGTGATATCGATCTTAACACCAGTCTGATCAATGATTGCGTTGATGGTCTTACCTCTCTGACCAACAACTTCACCAATCTTGGAGGGGTCAATCTTAATCTGAACAATCTTAGGAGAATAAGGTCCAACTTCTGCTCTGGGTTCGGAAATAACCGGAGCCATAATATCATTCAGAATATAATATCTTGCATCTCTAGTTCTATAGATGGCTTTTTCAATGATTTCTCTAGTTAAACCATGAATCTTAATATCCATCTGGATTGCGGTAATACCCTTTTGGGTACCTGCTACCTTGAAGTCCATATCGCCAAAGAAATCTTCAAGACCCTGGATATCGGTTAAAATAGTATAGTCATCATCGGAATCACCAGTCACAAGGCCTACAGAAATACCAGCAACCATACCCTTAATCGGAACACCAGCTGCCATCAAGGATAAGGTAGATGCACAGATGGAACCCTGGGAAGTGGATCCGTTGGATTCTAATACCTCAGATACAGTACGGATAGCATAAGGGAATTCCTCTTCCGAAGGAAGTACAGGAACTAAAGCTCTCTCTGCCAGGGCACCATGGCCAATTTCACGTCTTCCAGGTCCTCTAGAAGGTCTTGTCTCACCAACAGAGTAGGAAGGGAAATTATAGTGATGCATATATCTCTTACCGGTTTCATTTTCATCAATACCGTCTAATCTCTGGGTTTCAGCCAATGCGCCTAAGGTAGTTATCGTTAATACCTGAGTCTGTCCACGGGTAAACATACCAGAACCATGGGTTCTAGGCAGAATATCAACCTCAGCGGTTAGCTTTCTAATTTGGTCAATCGCTCTACCATCCGGACGCTTTGCATCTTTCAAAATCATCTTACGAACGGTATTCTTCTGGAATTTGTAAAGTGCTTCTCCTAATAAAGGAAGCCATTCTGGATGAGTCTCTTCATAGCGAGCTGTTAATTTCTCTTTAATCTCACGAATGTTGGCTTCTCTTACCTGTTTCTCATCGGTAAATACAGCCACCTCCATAGCCTCGGGGGTAATGAAGTTAACCATATCCTCATACATATCAGCTGGAGTATCCATACGAATATAATCATGCTTCGCTTTTCCACAATCAGCTACGATCTCATCAATGAATTTAATGACTTTCTGATTCATCTCATGAGCTGCATAGATTGCTTCAATCATCTTCTCCTCAGTAACCTCGCTGGCTCCTGCTTCGATCATAATAACCTTATCCTTGGTAGATGCTACCGTAAGAGCCATATCAGACTTCTCTCTTTGAGCTGAGGTGGGGTTATATACGAATTCACCATCCACTAAACCTACCATAGTTGAAGCGGTGGGTCCAGCAAAGGGGATGTCAGAGATACTGGTTGAGATGGAGGAGCCTAACATAGCTGCTAACTCCGGAGGACAATCCTGATCCACACATAACACCAGATTATTCAGGGTAACATCATTGCGATAATCTTTTGGAAATAATGGTCTCATCGGACGGTCAATTACACGGGAGGTAAGTACTGCGTTCTCAGAAGGCTTACTTTCTCTCTTAATAAATCCTCCAGGTATTTTTCCAACTGCATATAATTTTTCTTCATAATCAACACTTAAAGGGAAGAAATCGATTCCCTCTCTTGGCTTATCCGATGCAGTGGCTGTTGATAAAACAACAGTATCACCATAGTGCATCAGAACGGCTCCATTTGCCTGTGCGGCAACTCTTCCTACATCAACGGTAAGTGTTCTACCGGCTAGTTCCATTGAATAACTTTTGTGCATATTCATTCTCCTTTATTCTAATTTCTGACAAGAGTATGTCTCTCATCTCATCTTAGAGCCGGAGGCACCGAAACAACTGAAAAATCTACCGAACTAATTCATTCTCGATAACCTTTTCAGAAGTCTCGGGTTGTCCTCCTGCCACTCTAACCTATTCAGTATAACATTATTATTACCAAAATGCTACAATTATTTTCCTGCTTGTTTGTGTGTCTTTAGTCAGATTTATATAAAATGTTAATAAATGCGCTCTTATATACATCTGACTTGACTTTGCTTCCGGTGCTATCTTTCTTAAATCAAGCTCCTAATTAGCTAAAGCTTATTATATCCATAAATTCAGTAAAACATTGATTTTTAACTAATTTGATTCTGATATCCGAAAGAAATATATGATTATGGATTTGAATCAAAGACAGGACTGTGGTATCAAAATTATTTATAAGAGTATGGTATTGGAATCATAAAAGACTATTCCCTCAGAATCAAAGCTAAGGCTATGGCATTGGAATTAAAGATAAGGCTATGTTATCGGAATCTTATATAAGTCTATGGCTTCGAGATCAAAGATAAGGCTATGCCCTCAAAACCAAAGATAAGACTGAATTTGTATCATAGCACATACATTGTGCAATGACACTCATTCAGTCTTATATATCTTATCTATCTTTTCAATTATTAATAAATTAATCTTACTTGATCTTACTAGTATCTACTGGTATCTTAACTAGATCTTGCTGACCATGAAATCCATCTTAGTATAGTCGATGCACTTAATATCCCCTCAGATTAGTATCTA
>CAYMLE010000112.1:0-9251 GCA_964391115.1 uncultured Herbinix sp.
GGAAGTATATCCTTCTCTAAAAGCATCCACTGTTCTTCATTTCTATAAAATTCCGATACATTAATCGTGATATAGTTTATAAATTCATTGTATGCAGTTTTATCTGATTTTAATTTAAGCACATATTCGGCATAGGAGTTTATCCCGTGCTTAGTAATCAGCGAATCGATACGTCGCTTCATCTGACGTTCTTTATAAGAATTAAGATCAATCTTAGTAAGCTCGTAAATGGATTGTTTAAATTCCTCATAACGATCCAGCACGTTTATTCTCCTTTATCTCAAGTAATAATGTGTAGTATTATTCCTGTACAAACTCGTCCTGTACAAACTCGTCCTGTACAAACTCTTCCTCATACTCGGGAGCATCCATAGCTTTGATACTTAAGGAGATTTTCTTGTCATCCTTATTGAACTCAACTACTTTAGCAGTAACTTCCTGACCTATGCTCAGAGCGTTGGAAGGTTTATCTACATGATCTCTGGAAATCTGGGACACATGAAGAAGAGCGTCAATACCTGGCTCTAATTCGATGAATGCACCAAAATCAGTCATTCTAGCAACTGTTCCAGTTATAATATTTCCTACAAAGTACTTATCTTCTGCATTAATCCAAGGATTTTGATCCTCAAATTTCAAGCTTAAGGCAATCTTTTCGCCTTGAATATCCTTAACAAAAGCGGTTACAGTATCGCCAACTTTGAATACCTTCTTCGGATTTTCAACTCTACCCCAAGACATCTCAGAGATATGAAGAAGTCCATCAGCTCCGCCTAAATCAATAAAGGCACCAAAATCAGTGATGTTCTTAACGGAACCCTCTACAGTCATACCTACCACAAGCTTTTCGAATAAAACCTTCTTCAGTGCTTGTTTCTTGGCAACGATTAACTGCTTACGATCGCCAATAATTCTTCTCTTTTTAGGATTGAACTCGGTAATAACGAAATCAATTGTCTCATTCGCATATTTGTTCAAATCTTTTTCATAAGAATCAGAGATCAAGCTAGCAGGAATAAATACTCTTGCTTCATCAACAATAACGCTTAAGCCACCGTTTAATACTGCAGCAACCTTTGCTGTTAACACTTCATGGCTTTCAAACGCCTCTTCCAGCTTTTTATTACCCTTTTCAGCAGCAAGTCTCTTGTAAGTAAGAGCTACCTGTCCTTCGCCATCGTTAACTTTTAAAATCTTTGCCTGCATCTTATCTCCAACACTTACAACAGTTGTAAGATCAAGACCCGGTGTGTTGGTATATTCGTTTCTTGTAATAATACCTTCCGACTTGTAGCCTATATTTAAGATGATTTCATCTTCTTTAACACCCAAGACAATTCCTTCTACAACATCACCGTTGCTTATTTTTACTACCTTTTCTTCCTCCAATAATTGTTCAAAACTCTTTTCTGACATACGGTTAGAACCTCCTTGATAATATTATTTGGGGTCGAAGCCCCCTGCTGTAATACCTACATTCCGAAAGGATTTATTCTAATATAAATCCAGGTCATCAAGTGTCTGTATATAGTAAGTATTTTTACATTCTTCATAACAGATTTCAGTAAAACTAATGGTATTAGAGCTTATTATACCAATGACCAAGCTGATAAAGAGGCTTGGATGGCATTATATATTTTATAAAAACAAATACATCATAACCTTTTTTCAAGAGAATTTCAACTAATTCTTGAAATTTATTGTAATTATATGTCGTATGTGATAAAATACTTGAATTTCACGCTAAATAACCCTAAAATAACTGGGAAAATGTATAACTATTGTTCCCCTTGGTAACAATTTTAATTCTTTTGGGAAACAACCGTATACAAGTGCGCGACCACATTCTCTAAAGGATTGATCTATTTGCTTTATTTTCGAATCGTTTGAGGATGGAAATGACTACCTCATCTATGGTCATGTTCGAGGAATCAATAAGAAGTGAATCTTGTGCCTGCTTCAATGGAGCAAAGTCACGAGTCATATCTCTATGATCACGATCTATGATATCCTCCTCTATTGCCTGGGGATCGGCAGAAATTCCTTTTTGATTAAGCTCTTCCCATCTTCTTTTTGCTCTTTCTTCTGTACTAGCGGTAAGATAAATCTTTAAATCAGCATCCGGCAACACATAGGTGCCAATATCCCTGCCATCCATTACCACATCTTCCTTCTTCGCCAAGTTTTGTTGAAGTTCTACTAGTTTCATACGAACGGCTTTATAAACAGAGGTAGCGCTTGCCATATTACCTACTTCCTCAGTCCGAATAAGACCATTAACGTTTTCACCATTTAAGATAACTAACTGTTCCCCATCTTTGTATTCTATGGTAACATCCACATCTGAACAAGCAGCTTCAATGCTTTGAGCATTTTTCGCTTCTATGTTATTTCTTAGAAAATGCAATGCCATGGCACGGTACATTGCTCCAGTATCAACATAGATAAAGCCTAATTCTTTAGCAATTTTCTTGGCTATAGTACTTTTACCGGCCCCGGCCGGCCCGTCAATCGCTATACTGTAATTCTTCATGTCGTAGCCTCCGAACTTTTTTATACTCTTTCTATCTTGAGTGGCTTAATATAACCTATACTAGGGTATGCTATTGCCTGCAAGATAGGCCGTAGACCATGCGATCTGAAGGTTGTAGCCACCGGTAAGAGCGTCAAGATCCAGAACCTCCCCAATAAAATACACATTGCTCGCAAGCTTTGATTCCATGGTAGAAGGATTGATTTCTTTTACATGAACGCCACCCTTCGTTATTACCGCCTGGTTGTATTCACTAAGTCTTACTATATGAAAGGTCAACCCTTTTAATAGTTTTACAAGTCGAAGACGTTCCTCCTTTGTTATGGAGTTCACTTTCTTCTCTGGATTAATTTCACTTAGACGAATAATAACATCAATTAGTTTATTTGGCAATAGGTGGTCCAAGGAATTCTTAAATTGTTTGTTTTTAAATTCATCAAAATCACGTAAAATACGGCCATCCAATTGTTCCTCCGACAATGCCGGTTTTAAATCAATGGATAGAGTCATTTTTGCTTTCTTTTTAAGATATGGAATTATATGGCTGCTGGCACTTAGTATGACAGGCCCGCTGACACCGAAATGAGTGAATACTAATTCTCCAAAGTCGCGATAAATCTGCTTATCACCAGTGAGTATCGATAGTTCTATGTTTTTCAGGGACAAACCCATTAACTCTTTTACATAAGGTTCTGAAACATGGATTGGAACTAAAGAGGGGGATAACTCGGTAACCGTATGACCGAGCGCTTTAGCGAAATGAAAGCCTACACCTGTAGACCCAGTTAACGGATAGGATAATCCGCCAGTCGCTATTATCACGGAGTCCGCTTTTTGTACCTGGGGATTTGATTTAAGCTTAAGTCCATAGAAGCTTCCATCTTTGATCACGAGGTCTTCTACCTCACTGTGATAACGAATATCTACTCCAAGACGCATAAGCTCTTGCTTTAAGACACCAATGACATCGGAGGATCTATCTGACACTGGAAATACCCGGTTTCCACGTTCTATTTTAACTGGCAGCTTAAGCTGTTCAAAAAAATCAATGGCATCATAATTACTGAATTGACTATATGCACGATACATAAATTTTGGATTTGATATTATATTTTCAAAAAAGGTATCCCTGTCACAGGCGTTGGTCAGATTGCACCTACCCTTTCCTGTGATATACAGTTTTTTACCAAGCTTTTCATTTTTTTCATATATGATGACCTGATGCCCATTCCGAGCTGCTACTATAGCTGCCATCATTCCGGAGGCTCCACCTCCGACAACAAATACTTTACTCATTGTGACTCCTATACTTTTATGACTTAAAAATCTCAAACCTTGCTATCTATTATTATGAAGATTTTCCAAACAGCATATACCGATAAGATTGAATGAGATT
Source organism: uncultured Herbinix sp. (assembly GCA_964391115.1). Classification (GTDB taxonomy): domain Bacteria; phylum Bacillota; class Clostridia; order Lachnospirales; family Lachnospiraceae; genus Mobilitalea. Next base: position 3,930 of record CAYMLE010000112.1, read on the forward strand.
AATATACATTAACACAAAATCAGGTAATTGTCGATACAAAATCCTTGTATCTCAATTACCTGTAATGCTCATATAAAATTATTTAGTAAAATAAACTTCATCAAGGTCTAGCTCTATATGACCGCTTACATAAGCCTCGCCTTCAACACGGTATATAATCTTACTGTAATCGTTCAAGTTTTCTGTGAGGCTTTGCGCTATGGCATCCAATATAGCAGTTTCATAGCCACCTCCAACATTACTAACGGGTGGTTGATCCTTATAAAAGCTAACAATTACGGTATCATCCTTCGTTGTAACACGATCAATTCCGACAATTAATGAATTATCAGCCATGGAGCTCGTCACGGTATCGACAATTAGCTGAGGGGTAATCGCTTCTTCCTCTGGAATTGCAGCGATTACTGTTTCAATATCTCCATTGTTATTTACAGAGTAAATCATTAATTCGATTTTAGCGGCAGGCGCAATCACCTTTGATGTTTCATCCTTTATTTCGCTATCAGTATCAACGGTTTTGATGTCTTCTGTGGCTTTTATTTGATTCTCGACTTCTTTATCTTCTTCTTTATTGTCTAACGTACTATTTTTTTCCTGTGAATCAGTCGTCTTATGAATAGGGTCCTTATCTTTACCAATGATATCAAAACGTATGTTTTTACAACCGGCAAGGACAATGACACAGATGGCTATTGTAATAATTATAAATCTCTTTTTACTTTGCTTCATATTAACCTCCTTACTATTACTAGGGTAGGACATATTACTCTATCTTTCATTTGCATCGCTTACAAGCAAATAAAAAACCTTTATTTGTTACTATAATACAAGGTAACTGTGTCATTTCTATGGTATTTATTCGAAATTTCTCCATTATTTTTTATTGCTTTAGAAAAGGGGCTGCTGCTTATAAATTGTGAATGGGAATGAGTGATTGTGTATTGTACTCACACATCGGTCAATAAAACAACCCGTTATCGGTATGTTCCGATCGGATATGAATGTCCGATCAGGTACACAGATAACGGGTTAGGTTTGTGATATTTATAGAATAGCGGAAGGTTTCTCATATTACCGATGGAGCTGAGATTATATACTTCGGCGAATGAGGTCTAGGGCATGGATAACGGTTTGTTCACGGATTTTCTGGCGGTTACCACGGAGACGAAGCTCTTTGACGGTGGTAGTTTGTGGAGTATGGCAGGCGATATATACGAGGCCAACCGGTTTTTCATTGGTTCCACCATCGGGACCGGCTACACCGGTTGTTGATATGGTAATATCACAGCCAGAGGCTTTGGCAGCCCCAATTGCCATCTCTCGGGCAGTCTCTTCACTGACGGCTCCGAATTGATCAAGGGTAGTCTTGGAGACGTTCAGGTATTTCATCTTAGCTTCATTTGAATAGGTGATGAAGCCCTCTGTAAATACCGCAGAGGATCCGGGGACATTGACGATACTACCGGATAATAATCCCCCAGTACAGGATTCCGCAGTTGCCAGAGTAAGCCCTTTATCGCGAAGATTATATACAACTACTTCCTCCAGAGTTTCCTCCTCCTTGAAGGTATAGATATTATCGCCGAATCGATTCTTAAGCTCAATCATCATAGGTTCCATCTTTTGTTTCGCTTCCTCTATGGTATCTGCGGAAGCAGTGACACGAAAATGCACTTCACCACTCTTCGCATAAGGGGCTATGGTAGGATTGCTCTGACCTTCAATGATATCCAAGAGCATGGTTTCTGCCCTACTCTCTCCGATCCCACATATTTTAACCATACTGGAAACAAAGACTTTATCCTGAAGCTTCTTAAGATAAGGCAATACACGATCATGAAACATTGGTATCATCTCGGAAGGTGGTCCTGGCAGTAAAATCAATATCTTATGTTCGTCTTCTACCAGATAACCAGGTGCAGTTCCATTCTCATTGTCTAGCACAATGCAGTTCTCAATTCGCAAGGCCTGCTTCCAGTTATTCTCCGTTATCTTAGTTCGATTTGAGCTTGTGGTCTTGCTTGATTTATCCTGAGTGCTTTGATCAAGGCGATTAAAATAATGCTTTATCCGATCCTTGGAATGCTCATCCATAACCAACTCTCTTGCGACAACCTTTGCCACAGCTTCCTTGGTAAGGTCATCTTGTGTTGGACCTAGCCCTCCTGTTAATATCACAATATCAGCTCGGGAAAGGGCAAGCTTTATGGTGTTCATAAGTCTTGCTTCATTGTCCCCGACTACGGTCTGATGAAAAAGGGAAAAGCCTAATTCTGCACACTGGATGGATAAATAGTTAGCATTCGTGTTTACGATATTACCAAGGAGAAGCTCTGTACCGACACTAATTAACTCCACAGTCATTCTTAATACTTCCTTCCTGTGTTATTATTTTATTTAATGTTCTCTTAAAACCTGTTTGTTTTTAAGCATATAATCTATTAGAGATATGACGGTGAGGGCCAATGCTAAATAGATAGCCACCTGTTCTAATATATTAATGAAGGTATTGTTCAAATTAATGATTAGCATCACGCTCATTACCATCTGGACATTCGTTTTTATCTTTCCCCACCAACTGGCTGCGATGACTACACCATTATCAGAAGCGACTAAACGAAAACCATTGATGATGAATTCTCGTGCAATGATTATGATAACGACCCAAGAGGAAAGTAGCTTAAGTTCAACCAGACAAATCATAGCACTAGAAACCAAAAGCTTATCTGCAATGGGATCCATAAACTTGCCAAAATTTGTTATCAGGTTGTTCTTACGGGCAAGATATCCATCTAAAGCATCGGTTAGAGCAGCTATGATAAAGATACCAGCAGCGATATATCTTCCATAAGTTATTTGTGGTATTAACATAAAAACCAAAAATACGGGTATCAGGCAAACTCTGAAAACAGTTATCTTGTTAGGTAGATTCATAGGTTTTCACTTCCTTTCAATATATCACCAATCAGATCATAATCCTTGGCACCAGTAACCTCTACGGTCACCATATCACCACTCATTAACTCTGTCTCGGAATTCAAGAAAATAAATCCGTCCACCTGGGGGGCATCCATATAGGTTCTTCCTATATAGACCTGTTCTTCTCCGGTAATTCTACCCTCAATTATGACCTGGTAGGTTTTTCCTACTCTTTGTTCCGTCATCTCAAATACGATAGATTGCTGGAGAGACATTATCTCCTTCTGTCGTTGCTTCTTAACCTTAGCCGGAACCTGGGGTTTCAGCTTAGCAGCCGGAGTATTATCCTCTTTTGAATAGGTAAATACACCTAATCGATCAAAACGCATCTCTTCTACAAAGCTCAGAAGTTCCTCATGTTCCTCTTCCGTCTCCGTAGGGAAACCGGTAATCAGAGTAGTCCGAAGAGCGATGTTAGGAATATTGCTTCTCAAATCACCAATAATCCGAATCAAATCAGCTTTGCTTGTTTTTCTTCCCATTCGCTTGAGTATACGATCCGATGCATGTTGAATCGGGATGTCGAGATAATTACAAATCTTTGCTTCCTTCTTCATAACTTCTATTAAATCCGTGGTTATCTCTTCTGGATAACAATACAGAATTCGAATCCAATCAATATTTTCAATTAGGCAAAGTTTCTCCAATAATTCAGGAAGAGATTTTTTTCCATATAAATCAACACCGTAGAGGGTGGTTTCCTGAGCAACTAGGATGATTTCCTTAATTCCTTGTTCAGCCAGATACTCGGCCTCCTTCAGTAATGCCTCCATAGGAACACTACGGTAGTTACCACGAACCTGGGGTATAATGCAGTAAGTACAATGTTTATCACAGCCCTCAGCTATTTTAAGATAAGCATAATGCGAACCGGAGGTCAGAACTCTTTTTGCATTTGATGCCGGAAGCTGATCCAGTCCGTTAAAACGAGAATGCTTCTGACCATCTGTTAATTGTTGTTCGATGATATTCAGAATCTCATGAAAGCTGGTGGTGCCCAACAAGGCATCCACTTCAGGTATCTCTGAAAGAATTTCCTCCTTATAACGTTCGGCCATACATCCAGTTACAATGAGTGTCTTAACCTGTCCATTCTTTTTATACTGTGCCATCTCTAGAATGGTATTAATACTTTCCTGTTTTGCATCATTAATAAAGCAACAGGTATTCACAATTATAATATCAGCAGAGTTCTCATCATCGGTTATAGTATATCCGTTCTCATGAAGGATACCCAGCATGTTCTCACTGTCTACCAGGTTTTTGTCACAACCTAGGGAAACAAAAAATATATTCATTTAAAAATCTCCTTTTTCTTCTGACTGTTTCAGTTAGTCCTAATATTAAAGATATATTGTATCAGTTATTGATGGAAAAAGGAACTTATTTTTCTTTTGTATGATAATATTCCTTTTATTATACTACAGTAGAAACACAGTTATGCATTAGCATTGTTATGGTCATTGGTCCAACGCCGCCGGGAACTGGTGTAATAGCACTGACCTTAGGAAATACTGACTCATAGTCTACATCGCCGCAGAGTTTGCTATTCTCATTACGGTGGATGCCGACATCAATAACAACAGAACCCTCTTTAATATAATCCGCATCAATGAATCGAGGCTTTCCTAACGCTACGATTAATATATCTGCTCTTTGACAAATTTCCTTTAAATTCCTAGTTCTTGAATGACATATCGTAACCGTAGCATTTTCTCGTAGCATTAACATGGACATGGGCTTACCAACGATATTACTTCTTCCAATAATGACACATTCTTTCCCTTCCATCGGGATATGATATCTTTTTAATAACTCAATAATACCAGCAGGGGTACAAGAGGCAAAGCCCTTCCGACCGATGCTTAGGTTTCCAACACTCTGAGGGTGAAAACCATCAACATCCTTCTCAATAGCAATGTTTTGAATAATCGTATCTTCATTAATCTGCTTGGGCAAGGGGAGCTGAACCAAGATTCCATTGATCGCAGGATCTTCATTGCATTGCTTAACCAGGGCTAGAAGTTCCTCCTCCGTGGTCTCCTCTGGAAGCACATGGGAAATCGATTTGATCCCAATGTATTCACAGGCCTTCTTTTTATTATTTACATATACTGTGGAGGCAGGATCCGACCCGACCTGTATTACACATAGGGTAATCTCAATGTTCTGACTAGTGAGCTCAGCAACTTTTACTTTTAACTCGTCCTTTATTTCGGTAGATATTTTCTTTCCATCAATTACAACGGCCATGTTTTATATCATCCTCTCTTTCCCGATCTATTTATCTTTTCTTATTCTAATATATTCCAATCGATATCACAAGTAGTATTTCGTAGTGCT
>CAYMLE010000113.1:0-9233 GCA_964391115.1 uncultured Herbinix sp.
AGTAATCAATGCCGGCGACGGCGGTCATAATCATCCCACACAGACATTTACAGATCTATTAACAATCAAAAACCTTAAAGGACGCTTGCATACACTTACCGTAGGCTTCTGTGGTGATCTAAAATTTGGCCGAACCGTTCATTCCCTCATTGGCGCCCTTGCCCGTTATGAGAATATCCGATTTGTATTCATTTCTCCCGAAGAACTAAGAATTCCCTCTTATATTCGGGAAGGTGTTTTAGAGGATAACCACATCCCCTATGAAGAAGTTCGGATGCTAGAGGATGTAATGCCTCAGCTTGATATTCTCTATATGACCCGGGTTCAGAAGGAGCGCTTTTTTAATGAAGAAGATTATATCCGGTTAAAGGATACTTATATCTTGGATATGAAGAAAATGTCCATCGCCAAAGAGGACATGCTAATACTACACCCCCTACCCAGAGTCAATGAGATCTCAACTGAGGTAGACAATGACCCTAGAGCCGTGTATTTTAAACAGGCTGAATTCGGAGTCTATGTCAGGATGGCCTTGATTATGAAACTATTGGAGCTGGAGTTATCGTAGGTCAACACTCTAGACCAAATTGACTCAATTAACATGTGGAATTAGGTTATTGAAGAATTGAAAGGAATGTGAAGCATATGTTAAATATCGGTGGATTAAATCAAGGAATCGTCCTGGACCACATTATGGCCGGCGGAGCTATGAAGATCTATGCATATCTAAATCTCGAAAATTTAGATTGTAGTGTTGCGATTATAAAGAATGCCAAGAGCAATATCATGGGTAAAAAAGATATTATAAAGATCGATGGCACCCTCGAATCCATTGATCTGGATGTATTGGGTGCCCTGGATCATAAAATTACGATTAATATTATAGAAAATGGAGTAATTATTGAAAAGAAGACTCCGAAGCTTCCCGAACTTGTGGATAATGTTCTCAAATGCAAAAATCCACGCTGCATCACTTCGATCGAACAGGGCATACCCCATACCTTTAAGCTTGCGGATCGAAACAATGGTTTATATCGTTGTGTCTATTGTGAACAGGCCTTTAAACGAAGGTAAAAACCAATACTACGATTGATAAGGAATACTGATTTTATCTAAGATTCCGGTTAAGCAGGCAATTGCCACACCATAATTCGTCATCGGTACCTGCTGCTTCTTCACTTTCTCTACACGGTTAAGAACATATTTACGATTAAACATGCAGGCGCCGCATTGGATCACCAGATCGTAACCGGTTAGATCCTCGGGAAAATCATTTCCACTAACATTAACTACAGTCAGGCCTTCACCCACTTTTTTTCGTAGAAGATTCGGAAGCTTTACACGGCCGATATCCTCCTGTTGCGGAACGTGGGTGCAGGCCTCTGCTATAAGTACCTTGGAGTTCTTATTTAAACGGTTAATGGTCTTTGCTCCCTGTAGAAACAATTCAATATCTCCTTTATGAGCTGCAAACAATACAGAAAAGGAGGTTAATAGACTTTGCTCCGGCTTCTTCTCATATACTTGGGCGAAAACCTGCGAATCTGTGATGATTAGCTTGGGGGCAGTTGTTAGTTTCTCTAACCCCTCCCCTATCTTATCCGCTGTAACACTTATAATGATGCATTTCTTATCCAGCAACTCTCTTATGGTCTGTACCTGAGGAAGGATCAGTCTACCCTTTGGAGCCTGGATATCCTGGGGCATCACCAACAATACGGTATCTCCCTCCTGAACCAAATCGCCGGTGATATCCCTCGCATCATAATCCTCTGGAAGCTTACGTATAATTTCCTCCCGTATCTTCTCTATGCCCAGTCTTGCTATGGCACTTATTCTAAGTGGCTCCTCCCTACTTACTTCATAGATCCGATTTCGTATCACATCCGTATTTGTTATTTGATCAATCTTATTAATCACCATAATGACTGGAGTCTTTTTTGCTTTAAATTCCTTATACCATTCTAATTCCTGCTCTATTTTTACATCACTGCATACAATTAAGGCAATATCGGTTTTATCCATGGCTATCTTAGTTTTTTCAATTCGCAGGTGTCCCAGCTGTCCGTCATCATCCAGTCCGGCTGTATCAATCAGGACACAGGGTCCAATCCCTTGAATTTCGATGGATTTATAAACCGGATCCGTAGTTGTACCGGCAACCTCCGAGACCAATGAGGTGTTATGGCCGGTCAGCGCATTAATCAACGTGGATTTGCCACTATTACATTTCCCGAAGATTCCTATATGTAGCCGGCTTGCTCTGGGGGGTTCCATTAGGCTCATATTTTGCTCCTTTCCATTGCTTATCCTAGGTTCCACATACTTTTTCTCCGGAACCGTACTTGGTATTCCTGTGATTTAGAAACGGAAGTCTCTACTTCCTCCCTCTATCTGAAGCAGGTTATCCTTAGCAATTTCACGCACCTTCTCATTGGTAACCTTCTGAATCTCCTTGGCTATCAAAGCTTCTCCTAGGATCTTCGTATTCGGAGATGCATAATCCTCCAGATATTCCTTCAGTGTCATCAACGCATTTGGTTGGCAGCAGTTGGCGATCTGGCCGGATTTCACCAAGCTCATGAAACGGTCTCCAGTTCTACCCTCTCGGTAGCATGCTGTACAAAAGCTGGGGATACAGCCCAGACTTAAGAGCCACTCCACAATCTGATCTAGTGTTCTGGTGTCTTCAAGGTCAAATTGTGAGGAACTCTCATCCTCCGCCTCGGGCTCATCATAGCCACCAACACTTGTTTTTGAACCGCCGCTGAATTGGGAAACACCGAGGGATAAAACCCTTTCCCTACTTTTCTTCGATTCTCTGGTAGAGACGATAATACCGGTATATGGTACTGCTATTCGAAGTATTGTTACAATCTTAGCAAATATATCATCGTTGATGGCATCCTGGAAGGTAGATGGATCAATATCATCAGCCGTTCTAATTCTTGGAACACTGATGGTATGGGGTCCAACCCCCATAGCCTCTTCCAGATGCTCTGCGTGCATCAGAAGCCCAACAAAATCATAACGAAACATATTGAGTCCAAACAATACACCCAGACCTACATCATCGATTCCTCCTTGCATTGCTCGATCCATAGCCTCTGTGTGATATGCGTAATTATGCTTCGGTCCAGTGGGATGAAGCTTCTCATAGTTTTCCTTATGATATGTTTCCTGGAACAGAATATAGGTGCCGATTCCAGCCTCTTTTAACTTCTGATAATCCTCCACGGTCGTAGCAGCAATATTAACATTTACTCTGCGAATCGCCCCATTTTTATGCTTGATTGAATAAATGGTCTGGATACTCTCCAATATGTACTCAAGGGGATTATTAACCGGATCCTCTCCTGCCTCTAAAGCAAGACGCTTATGTCCCATATCCTGCAGAGCAATTACCTCTCGACGGATGTCATCCTGTGAAAGCTTTTTCCTCGGAATATGCTTATTTACATAGTGATAAGGACAGTATACGCAACCATTCACGCAGTAATTCGATAGATATAGGGGCGCAAACATGACAATTCGATTTCCATAGAAGCGCTGCTTGATTTCTTTCGCCAGAGTCTCCATTTTAGTAATTTCATCTTCAAGATCACATTCTAATAATACTGCTGCTTCTCTGTGGCTAATTCCCTTCATCGCCTTTGCTTTGTTGAGAATGCTGTCAATCAGAGCCCGATTATTCTTATTCTTCTTGGCATATTCTAAGGTCTCAAGAATCTCCTCATTGCTTATAAACTCTTCTGCTTTCATAGATTTTACATCATACATTATTAATTCCTTCTTTCTTTTATGATATATTCAAATTGTTATATATTCTAACTTTACTATTGATATTAATTGATCATACCGGGATAGTCTCCTCGATCTACCACCAGACGGTATCCGATCTTCTCCATTCTCTTCTCAAGACAATATCGGCATTCCGCGGCTTCATCCCCGGTACAGATCTTATTGTCATACAGCTCATACTTCTTGCGAACTGTGGTCGGAGAAAGATTTGGCATCACTACATTAGCTCCCGACAATATCCCCTCCTCTCTTCCTTGAGGGTGGATGGTTCCCAAGGCTGTGGTAGCCGGTAATAGACAGTTTGGAAACATAAGTCTCAGAATACTGATTAAGATGAGCGTCTGCTCCAAAGTACCCGAGCTTTGTTGGGCAAAGGGAGTCTGATGATGAGGAAGGAAGGGACCGATTCCAATCATATGGGGAGCTAGTTCCTTAAGAAAGAATAAATCCTCTACAATATGCTCCGTCTTCTGGCCAGGAGAACCTACCATAAAGCCTGCTCCTACTTGATAACCTATTTCCTTTAGTTGCTTGAGGCATTCTTGTCGACTACTTGCTGATAGCTTCTTCGGATGAAGCATCCCATAATGCTCTGCATTGGCTGTCTCATGACGAAGAAGATAGCGATCCGCTCCAGCCTGGTATAAGCTTCGATAGCAATCCAAACTTCGTTCCCCAACCGAGAGAGTCAGTGCACAATCCGGATACTTCGACTTGATCTTTCGAACCAGGTTTAGTAAAACCGCATCCGTATAATGGGTATCCTCTCCGCCCTGTAGCACGAAGGTCCGAAATCCTAATTCATAGCCTGTTTTACAGCAATCCATGATCTGTTCCTCGGTTAGCCGGTAACGGCTCGCCTCCTTATTACTACAGCGAATGCCACAGTAATAGCAGTCATTTTTACAATAATTTGTGAACTCAATTAATCCTCTGGTGTATATTTTATTACCAAATACACGGGCTGCTGTATTTCTAGCTTTACTTCTCAGATAATTCTGGTCATCCTCGGTAATCTCTGTAAGAAGCGTAATAAACTCTTCCTCGGTTAATATCCTCTCTTCCTCCAAACGGTCAATCAATAGTCGCAAATTCGTCATTATCCTCTTACCTTCTTTCTCTTATGATCTTTTATAACAACAAAAAACCCTGTACTCAGTGGGTACAGGGATAGTAAGTAAACCAATATACTCCTGACATGGCCTCACAACCATATCAAGAACTATAGATTCAACAACTCTCAACTATCACCTTCCCACTTGGGCGTACCCTTGCAGTCAGTATGAATTATTAATATGTTATATTTTTGTTAATATATTAACAATAATTATAACTGTTGATTTGGTATTTGTAAACCTTTTTAAGAAAATAAAATTTTCTTTCATTTACGTTTCCAAAATAAAAAACGAGTGAAGAAACAAAGGGCATAATGTCACCGACTTTGACGGTAGCCTTATGCCCTACTCTCACATTTATTTATACTACCACTTTCTTAATATGACCTCATTCTTTCATTCACTATCTCCCAGTTGATGTTTTTGAGGAATTTATGTATATACTCCTCTTTGTTATCCGCATATTGCAAGAAATAAGCATGCTCATATACATCCAGTACCAACAACGGTGCAGAATAAGCGATGTTACCAACATCGTGGGCATCCAGGCTAATATTTCGGAATCGACAGCTTCTCTGGTCATAACTAAGAACTACCCAACCTCTGCTAGCCTTTGCTGTAGCTACAAAATCCTCCTGCCAATTTCTTAGGCTACCAAAATCCTGATCCAGCTGTTGCCTTGTTCCATGGTTGGGGCCCATTCTACTGTCACCCCCGATATTCTCAAAATACAGCTCATGAAGTATGACACCATTTAAAGCATAGGTTTCGCCTCGCTTACATTCCCTAAAATAGCTGAAGGTAGCATTCGCATCCATCCTGCCCGCACTGCCACTTAATATCCGGTCAATTTCATTGATTTTGTTAATATAGCCCTCATATAACCTGAGATGAGCTTCATATTGCTCTTTGTTAACTACGAATATATCCTCCTCATAGTGAAACGGAATTTTCTCAATCAACATAACAACCTCCCCGCATATACATTAGAATCAAGCCGATACAAAATACCAGCAGCTATCTATAAAATATACGGGAACTATTACAAATATATGATTGCTGTTTATAATTAATCAATAATTGATTCCGATTCCGTTATAACAATAATAAATAACGGTGAAAACGCATGCCACTTTATATGCATGCGTTTTCACCGTTCTACTAAATGATATATTACTCTTGAGCTAAGATTAGAATAATCCGACAATTTTACCCGCTTCATCTACGTCAATGCTTTCGGCTGCCGGTACCTTCGGAAGTCCTGGCATAGTCATCACAGAACCTGTGATAGCCACCACAAAGCCCGCTCCAGCGGATACATAAACCTCGCGGATGTTCACCTGGAAACCGGTTGGCCTACCAAGCTTTGTTGGATCATCAGAGAGGGAATACTGATTCTTCGCCATACAGACCGGAAGCTCTCCATAGCCTAGGGTTTCAATCGTCTTAATCGCCTGCTCAGCAGCTGCATCTATGGTTACACCATCGGCACCGTAGATTTCTTTGGCAATGGTTGTAATCTTCTCCTTAATGGATAACTTCAAATCATAGATGGGCTTATAGTGGCTTTCTTTCTGATCCATTGTCTCCAAAACCTTCTTTGCCAACTCCAGACCGCCTTCACCACCCTTTTCCCATACCTCACTTAGGGCAAATTCACAATTTCGACTTTCACAGAATTCCTTCACATAAGCTAACTCGTCCATTGAATCTGTGATAAAACGATTCAGGGTTACCACTACGGGCACTCCGAACTTCTGTAAATTCTCGATATGCTTCTCCAGATTCACAATTCCCTTCTTAAGGGCCATCAGATTCTCTGAAGCAAGCTCATTCTTTGGAACTCCCCCGTTATATTTCAAGGCTCTTACAGTAGCCACAAGAACAATTGCATCCGGCTTCAATCCTGCCGTTCGGCATTTAATATCTAAGAATTTCTCTGCACCCAGATCAGCACCAAAACCTGCCTCTGTTACCACCACATCAGCCAGCTTCAGGGCTGTCTTCGTTGCTCTAACACTATTACAACCATGGGCGATATTGGCAAAGGGTCCACCATGAATAATCGCAGGCGTATTTTCAATCGTTTGGATAATATTTGGTTTCATAGCCTCCTTAAGTAACGCAGCCATAGCACCTACCGCATTCAGCTGCTTTGCCAAAACCGGCTGCCCCTCATAGGTATATGCCACAACGATACGACCAAGGCGTTCTTTCAGATCCATTAAATTCTCAGCCAGGCATAAAACTGCCATAATCTCAGATGCAACGGTTATGATGAAATGATCCTCCCTTACCACACCGTCTGCCTTCCTACCAAGACCAACAACAATATTGCGTAGCACTCGGTCATTCATGTCCACACAGCGTTTCCATACAATCTGATTCGGATCAATATGCAGGGCATTTCCCTGTTGAATATGATTATCTAACATCGCTGCCAAAAGATTATTAGCCGACGTAATGGCATGAAAATCCCCGGTGAAATGTAGATTCAACTCCTCCATCGGTACCACCTGTGCATATCCTCCACCGGCGGCTCCTCCTTTGATTCCAAAGCAGGGTCCCAGGGACGGTTCCCTAAGAGCTATGACGGATTTAATATTCATTTTACCAAAGGCTTCCCCGAGACCAACCGTAGTTGTCGTCTTGCCTTCTCCCGCAGGTGTGGGATTAATGGCGGTTACCAACACCAGCTTACCATCTGGTCTGTCCTTCACTTTTTCCCATAATTCATCCGAAAGCTTAGCTTTGTATTTACCATAGAACTCCAGGTCCTCCTCGAAGATGTCCAGCTTTAACGCCACATCTTTGATATGCTCTAGCTTTGCTTCCTGTGCAATTTGAATATCCGATTTCATTCGTGAACCCAACCTTTCTATACGTCCTGTATTAATCTAGAAATATTGTAACATAATACCTTAATTATACAAGAATATTTCCATGATACCTCGAAAAATTATTTCTCATTTCTAAGATAAATCGTTTGAAGTCTCTACATTCTCTATCAAATGCATCATTTCTCGTTATGATTCTTATAATTTACTCCTTTGTGTGAATTTACACTTGCTTTCATCCGAATAGAAAGTATATACTATTAGATATCTCTGTTTTTCGCTAAGTATAGCCATGATATAGGCATTGAGGTTCGCTAGTCAGCAATTGGCTATTCCTACCTTCTGTGTACGATCGATTAGCGATATGATACATACTACAATTATTGTAATGTCTGCCTTCCGTATAGCCGGATTGGTGTAAGGATAGAAAGGAATGTTTCTGATGAAATTTGATACCATAATTTTTGACATGGATGGAACTCTACTGAATACCCTGGAGGATATTAGAAATAGCTTGAATGATGCCTTAGCTAAGAAGGGTTTTTCGCATAAGACTCTGGAAGAGGTAAAACGCTTTATTGGAAATGGTGTTGATAACCTGGTACGACTCTCGGTCCCCGGGAATAGTACGGCAGAGGAAACGAAACAATGCCTCACCGATTTTAAAGAGCATTACAAGCAGAATATGCAGATTAAAACAAGACCTTATAACGGTATTATGGAACTTCTCTTGGATTTGAACCGATTTAACTACAAGCTGGCGATTGTTTCAAACAAATTCGATGCGGCAGTAAAGGAATTATCAAACGAATACTTTGGAAATCTTATTCCGGTTGCTATCGGTGAATCCGACCAGGTTATGAGAAAACCGGCACCGGATAGTGTATTTCAAGCAGTTAAGGAACTGGGCTCCGATCTTCAACGAACGGTATTCGTAGGCGATTCTGAAACCGATGTTCAGACTGCCAAAAATGCTGGAATACCATGTATCGGAGTAACTTGGGGTTTTCGAAGTCGGGAAGTCTTAAATAACGCCGGTGTAGATTATCTAATTGATACTCCTAGAGAACTTCTTACCCTTATATAACATGAAACTTTAACGATATCTCAGGTTTCCTAAGTCATAAGCCAAATGGATGAATATTAGAGTGTAGTATCTCTCCTCACTGGCGAAGATTTAGGGGGCCAATTTTATATTTCTAAGAATAAAATGAAGATATCGTTCCACAATATTGATATCCGAGCATTGATAGAGCATCCTAGAGCCCACCACATCCTCTATTTCATTAAATATCAGTTCGCCCTTGTCTCCGATGATAAAATCAATCCCAACCAAACCGAAATCAAATTGATCGATAATAAGCTGGACCAGGGACCTCTCCCCTTCGGATAAAGAATACAAGCGAACCTCTCCTCCCAAGGAAAAGTTCGATTTGAAGCCTTCCCTCGCAGTCCTAAGAACAGCGGCTACGATCGTATC
>CAYMLE010000114.1:0-9083 GCA_964391115.1 uncultured Herbinix sp.
GCTTCTGTCGCTATCCCATAAAAATCACTCTCTGGGACCTCATTCCCTGCTGCTATGCCAGCAACCATTGTGCCATGACCATTTGTATCCATACTGGGTACAATGTCCAGAGGGTTTTCACTCTGTAAAGCCTGGTTAATCTGATCCCTATTATATATTGTACCAAAACCAAAGTTAGCTGGAAAATTCTCACTCTGGATCCCTTGATCCCAAATCTCAATTATTCTTGTAGTACCATCTGCATATTGAAAGATCGGATTCGTATAATCAATCCCTGTATCGATGATACCAATCACTACACCCTGACCTTTAAGGTTAAAATTAGGTATGTTTCTAATCCTTGGAATACCAGAAGCCTCAAGGCTTGCTTCACTTATGACACCATACAAAAGAGGCATGGAGGAATACCCCATTTCTAGTATCGTTCTCTGATTGATCTGTTCAACTGGCACATGGAGTAAGGCTATGGCTGCATTGATGATATGCACGGAACTATCCGAGAATCGTTCAAGCATCGATGTATCTCCGTAGTACTCCACTAATAGGTCTGCGTAATTTTCGTCCACCATATGTTCTCTTGCTTCCGAACTTACCATAATTACATCCCCCCTCCTTATATATATATTGTAATTTTATGAAACTATGTGATTCGCTTATTCCATTATTATTTAACAAATAAAAAAGGGCAGTATTTGTAGAAATAGGTGAACTCTGTTGTTTCACTTCTCTCAATAAATACTGCCCTTATTTCATTCAATTTTTATTTTTTGTTTTTAAGATATCGAACGAAAGCCATAATACCAAATAATATTACATCTCCTGCTAAGAAAAAAAGTATCATTTCCAAGGTAAATATGCTGCCTGCCTCTTTGTTCCTTAATGCCATCCAAATCCCCATTGTGGTCCATAGCACCGGTATAATAAAGCCCCATATCCGTTTTCTTCTTGTAGAAAAAAAAACTTGAAGAAGTATTAATATCAATGGAACTACTGTATAAAACAGAATAACAATGGTATCATAAAACGATTCCGACATATCTTAATGTCCTCCCTAGTGTATTTCTAATTAAATCTTATTACTTATAAGATTTTCATCCAGCACGATTGTAAACGGTCCATCATTGATTAGTGAAACCTGCATATCTGCTCCGAATCTTCCCCCTTGTACCATTCCCACCTTGTGTCGAACAGAATCCAAAAAATATTCATATAGCTCTTCCGCCTTTGCAGCGCCTGCAGCTTGAATAAAATCAGGACGATTTCCTCTTCTACAGTCTGCATATAGGGTAAACTGAGATACCACAAGCACCTCTCCCCCAACCTCCTGCAATGAAAGATTCGTCTTCCCATTCTCATCAGCGAAGATTCGAAGTTTTAACAGCTTATCAATATAACGATCCGCTATCTCCTTCGAGTCCTCCTTACCGACTCCCAACAAGATCAGGTACCCTCTACCAATTTTACCAATAACCATTTCATCAACCGTTACCTTAGCTTCTAACACTCTCTGTATAACTATCCTCATACGAATCTCCATTCCATCCTACGAATTATTACCTCTGATATGTTAGGTAGCTAGATCTCTCGGTCTGCAATCTCTCTCAAAATACTCCAGTGCCCTATCAACTGCTCAAGAGTACAGGAAGCATTCGCCGGACTGGTCGATGGTAGCCGAATAATCTCCCTACCCGTATTAGGCTTGATATATTTCTGATATAGAGAATAGGCTGTACCTCCATTGGCGTAAATCGCCCTGATTCTGGCCTCCTTAAGTAAAAAACTAATATCATTGGTTACTACATTACGAATACTACTGTCCGATGACCCCGTAATCTCACAGCTTTGAATCACATCCCAGACAGCAATTCGGTTGTTAATCAGTAGTTGCTTCTTCTCCTCGATGGTTTCAGGAAGCTCCTCCTGAAAAATCGAGCTTATCACCTTCCAAAAACGATTCTGTGGATGGTGATAGAAGAACTCCCCCTCCCGGGATTTCACGGAGGGGAAGGAGCCTAATACCAATACGATTGAGTCACTATTATAAACCGGCGAAATTGTATGCTTAAACCGTTCCATGGCATTTCCTTAATCGTCCTTATTATTTTTTATTAACTAAATAGCAATTCACTTACTGCTATAATTACAGCTGTTACACATCCGTATGTTTCATACGATCAGATTATAGTTCCATGATGTCCTTTTGAAATGAGCTACCAGCAACCTCTGGTTGAATATCAAAGTAATCTAGAATCGTTGCTGCAATATCAGCAAAAGTACTCCTGGTACCTATATTAAATCCCTTCTTTATCTTCTTTCCATAGACAACGAGTGGAACATATTCTCTGGAATGATCTGTGGACACCGTGGAGGGATCACATCCGTGGTCCGCGGTCACCATCAATATATCCTCATCTCCAAGACCTTCTAAAATACGCGGAAGCTGACTGTCAAAATAGGATAATGCCTTGGCATATCCATCCACATTATTCCTGTGCCCAAAAAGCATATCAAAATCCACTAGGTTAACAAAGCAAAGACCATTAAAATCCTGGTTTGTACGTTCAATCAATTTTTCTATGCCCTCTTCATTATTCAGGGTGCGAACGGTATCTGTTATACCCTTACCCGCATATATATCATTGATTTTACCTACTGCTAATACATCAAAATCATGTTCCTTAAGCTGATCGAGCATGGTTTTTGATGGAGCCAAAGAATAATCATGACGGTTCGTGGTTCTCTTAAAATCTGGATATTCGCCAAGAAATGGCCTAGCAATCACGCGGCCAACTCCATGCTCTCCCTGCAATATCTCCCTAGCGATCTCGCAATAGCGGTATAATTCCTCCACTGGTACAATCTCTTCATGGGCTGCAATCTGAAACACGCTATCCGCCGAGGTATAAACAATCAAAGCACCTGTCTCCACATGTTCTCTGCCATAGTCTTCTATTACATCGGTTCCAGAATAGGGAAGATTACATATCGCTTTTCTTCCTGTTTTCTCTTCAAAGGCTTTGATAATCTCCTCAGGAAACCCATTTGGATAGGTGGGGAATGGCGTCTCTGATATGATTCCGGCGATTTCCCAATGCCCTGTGGTTGTATCTTTACCCTTAGAGCGTTCTGTGAGTCTCGCTACGGCTCCATCATAGCCTCCCTGGGAGGCCTGCGGGAATTTCTCCTTAACACCATCAATATGAAATAATCCCAGCTTCTGCATATTAGGCATATGAAAATCCTTGCTTTGAGAAGCCGCATAAAGGGTGTTACTCCCCTCATCTCCATAAAGATTTGCATCCGGCAATTCACCTATGCCTACACTATCTAAAACAACTAAAAATACTCTCTTCATAATGACCTCCAATCGTTGAATTAGTTAAAATGACAATGTATTATGCACTCATATTTCAAGTAAAAATCCTCAATAAACTTGCTACACCTTGCTATTCTACTAATCGTCATCTGCTCCATAGAGTCTGTCCACTTTTATATTAATATTCGAATGAATATCTTGCATCACTTCTTTTCTTAATTATAGTTATTTTTTCGATTCTTGTCCATGCTTTATTCATAATCAGCATATTCTGTAAAGCATCTGTAATATATTGTAATTATCTGTATATTGTTATCCAAGCCAAAATATGTTATAGTAAAACAAACTGTTTTATGAATAACTACAAAAACTGAAAGGCTGAGCATGCATGATGATATTAAAAACATTAAAAGAATTGATCTTAAAATATAGACACGGCTTTATCCTGTCCTATTTCTTTATTTATTTAGCTTGGTTTACCTATCTAGAGAAAACGATAACCGATGATTCTAATTTTTATGTAGTATATTCCCGCTTAGATGATCTAATACCTTTTATGGAGATCTTTGTAATTCCCTATTTCCTATGGTTTACTTATATCTTTGTTACAGTGGCTTATTTCTTCTTGACCTCAAAGAAGGACTTTTATAAAATTTGTGCATACCTATTTATTGGCATGACCATTTGTCTGATCATTTATTCGATCTGGCCCAATGGACACAAACTCAGAGTTGATCTGGAGTCCTTAGGAAGAAGCAATTTCTTTATCGATATTATGAATCGCCTATATAGTTTCGATACCGCAACCAATGTCTTTCCCAGCATTCATGTATTTAATTCTATTGGAGCCATGATAGCAATCCGTAAGAGCGAACGATTGAGCAAGATAAAGGCCTTACAATGGGCTTCCTTAATTTTAACCATTTCCATATGCTTGTCCACCGTATTCTTAAAGCAACATTCCGTTCTGGATATCTTTGGTGGCGTTGCATTAGGTATTATTATGTACCTTGTTGTATATGTCCCTGCCTGGGGCCGAGTGATTAAGCCCGCAGATCAAGAGGAATTATCGAAGGTATCATAAATATAGCTTTTTCATTAAAAAGGCTTATATGGCACCTGAACCTATCCTCAAAATAAATAAACTCACTCAATATAAAAAACCGGATGAAACTTTGTCAGTTAAAAAGTTTCTCCGGTTCTTTTATATATATTAGACACGTTTGCTAGTGAATGCTTTTCTCTTACTAATTGAATCCATATATCCGGCGGGCTATATTATATCCTACCTCAACAACCCTTCTTCCAAATTTACCTGGTAAGTTCATAGACCTTCCAAGTATTTGTGACCGAATCTTCTTATAGAGCCATTTATCATAACTCTTCAGATAATCCCAGATATCCTGCTTCTTTGCCAGACTCTCGTCACTGCCCTCCTTGATTAAAAAGACAGAGCAAATTGTCATCATCATGGAAAGATATCGCACCATATAACTACGAAGCTTCTTACTGCGAACCTGGGCCAGATTATGAGATTCAATCATAATCTTGGTGATCCTTAACTGCTGATCAATCCTTCGAATCATAACCTGCTCATTAACGGACTGGTCCGACCTGCCTATAAAGTACCGATACAGATTAACATCCATATAATATAAGGTCTTAACATATGGCAGTGGCTGATATACAAAGATGTTATCCACATAGAAGGTGTGTTTTGGAAGGCGAATTCCACAATCCTTTAAAAGCTTTGTGCGATAAATGGCAGAATGCATTAATATATACTGACTTTGCTTAAAATGCATGATTTCATCCCAAGTAAAGATTTGGTCCTTGGGAAGTGCCCAATTATAACTCATTACCTTCTTCTTTTTCGCATCAACCTTTTCATAAACGTAATTCGCCAGAAACATATCCGGACTATTGCCATCCGCTATCAAGTATTTTAAGGTATCCAAGATCTGATGAAGTGCCTTCTCATTAACCCAATCATCACTATCTACTACTTTAAAGTATAAGCCATTCGCATTGGCAATTCCTGTATTTACAGCTTCTCCATGACCACCATTTTCCTGGCTAATCACTCGGATTATTCCAGGATACTTTTGTTGGTAGGCTTCCGCAATTTTTTGGGTATCATCTGTGGAGCCATCATTTACAATTATGATCTCCATATCATCGCCACCAGATAATAGGGTCTCTATTGCATGGCTCATATACTCAGCTGAATTATAACAGGGGATTGCCACTGTCATTAGCTTCATACCATCAACCTCCTTTAAATAAGATTTTCCGGATTTAGGCATTCAAGTTCCGGTACAACAAAACGGCCATTCTTACGAATTAATACATCATCAAAATAGATTTCACCGCCGCCATACTCTGGAGTCTGAATACATACCAGATCCCAATGAATTGCTGAATGGTTACCATTGGGTGCTTCCTCCTCATAGCAGTTACCGGGGGTAAAATGGAAGGAGCCCATAATCTTTTCATCAAACAAGGTATCCTTCATAGGTTTTAAAATGTAAGGATTAACTCCAATTGCAAATTCTCCGATATAACGAGCACCCTCATCGGTATCCAGGACATGATTAATTCTTGTCGTGTCATTCGCAGTAGCTTCAACAATCTTACCATTTTCAAAACGGAAGCAAATGTTTTCATAGGTAAAGCCTTGAAATACTGCCGGGGTATTATAAGATAGCGTTCCATTTACACTATCTCTAACCGGTGCTGTATAGACCTCACCATCCGGAATATTTTTATAACCATCACAAGGAATGGCAGGGATATTCTTGATTGAGAAGTTTAAGTCTGTACCAGGTCCTACAATCCTTACCTTGTCTGTACGATTCATGAAATCTTTTAGATTGAGCATAGCCTTACCCATCTTAGCATAATCCAGATTACATACCCTGAAATAAAAATCTTCAAAGGATTCTTGGCTCGTATTTGCCAGCTGAGCCATGGATGCATTCGGGTAACGAAGTACTACCCATCTGGTCTTTGGAACTCGAACATTATGATGAACCGGTGTCTGATAATAGGTCTCATAAATCTTCATCTTGTCTGCAGGTACATCTGCGTTTTCAACGATATTATCCGATCCACGAACACCAACATAGCAATCCATCTCAGACATCTCTGCTGCATCGATCTTTGCTAATAAAGACATCTGTTCTTCCGTACAATTCAGAAGCATTTCCCTAAGCAAACGGGGTTCTGTATAATGTACGAAAGGTAAGCCTCCTACTTTATAAATCTCCTTAACCAGCTGTCTGGCCAAATCTACCGTTGAACTGCCAACGTGATGTACATAAACCTTATCACCATTTTTAACTGCCATAGAATAGTTAACTAAATTATGTGCCAGTGTTTTAATTCTCTCATCCATATTTTTATCTCCTTATTTTAGTAGTAGGCGTAATAAAACGCCGAATTTTGTGTCAAGCGAAATGGCTTGCCAGTTTATCTTGTATATTGATCAAGGTAAGAAATATACACACTTCCTGCCTGTTCAAACATGTTCTGACTGTCCTGAAGACCAATCTTCCTTACTTTACCCTGTTTCGGGTCTACCACATGAATATTAAAGGCGTCATATCCATAGATTAATACTGCACTGTCCGGGCCGGTCAATGCGATAACCGGTTTTCCTTCAGAGACATAGTATAAAACATCCTCCAATGCTGCACCTGTCAGTCGGACTGGCTGCTGCCCTGTTAATTCCTTTAATATCTCATATATCGATTTTGAGCTCAAGTCAATTTGATTATCATTCACATTTTTGCCCATGGATTTGGCCATTAAGGCAATGCATCGATCAAGGCTTTTCACCGTTTGTTCTATTTGCATATTATCATAGCCAGTGATAACATTTTTTGATAACCTTACTCCTTGTTCCCATACAATTCGATTAAAGCTATCCAAAACTACCCCAGCCTCATTCTTGACCGCTTCTATCGCTTCCGATGCTTCTTCATAGGATTTCTGAATTTCACCTTCAACCAGGGCATAATAGGATAGCCTCTGCTCGGTCTCTGGAAGTCTAAGGGTAGGATCCTCAGAGATAACCGCATGATCGGTATACTTAATATCTGGAATTCCCTCCATTTGAAACCCGGTTGGCATCCCCAAATAATATTCGGTCAAAGCCTGCTCTGTTATTCTAGGCCATATGGATATAATCGAATTCTTTGCCTTTACTTGATTCATGATATAATCCTGTGAGGCTGTTACGAAATTGAATCCCTCTGCCGTATCGATCTTCTGAACGCGGTCCAGTTCAATGATATTCTCCTTCACCAATAGATCCGTGACAAAGTATCCTTCCTTCTGATAACTCTTTAGTATCACTTTATCTATCGAAGCTATTTCAATCATCCTCATAGGGATAATTGTTCTTCCATCCACCTGAGTTGTTATATCATTTTCAGCTACAAAACCATATACCAGGTTAGAATCTATAGTATCCATGAGTAAAATATTATATCCTGCCCGGGTATTAATTGTTTGAAGTTCACCGGTTTCTAGCTCCATGATGTAAATCTCTTTCGATTGTTTCGGGTCGGAATCACCTTGCCAGGCCACATAGCCTTTATCCTTTAGAAATACGACCTGATCCTTGCTTACACCGCTAGCCAGCTCCTTTGCTTGCCTGGTAATCAGATTATAAGTATAAATATGGTCAAACATCTGTAAATAGAATTCCTCAGAGGCATTTACATAGGCAAGGGATCCCATCTTCTCCTTCAATGTCTGATAAGACTCATCCAGCGGAATATAAACCTTTTCTTCGATACGGTTGTCTACCATTATATAGTTATATAATATGACTGCAACCTTACCCTCATACTGTCCGCGATTCATGTATCCATATACAATAAAATCAATATTTCCCTCTGCATCCATATTCAATATACGAATATCATGCTGGTCATACAAATCTCTAATATAATCCGTATTCTCCTGGCGGAAGGAAAATACCCGGGTCATTTGATTATTTTCCAAGTTATAATGCCATAGTTCCCGATTTCTAACAAAGGCAATTTTCTTTTGATCTGGGCTGGCGAGGTAAGCTGGCACCTCTGTTTGATTGGTTATACCCAGTTTAAGCTGGTTCATGGATACACTGGCTAACTTTGTATCAAATAGTGCCTCCATGGTCCGTTCATATTTCAATAAATAGTTCTTGTTTCGAGTATATTGAACACGATAAAATTCCTTTACTTGAAAGAGTTCATTAACGCCAGCTATTTCAGCTTCAATCACATAATCTAACCTTACAGAAGCAAAATTTGTATTTATCTCAGTAATGGTCGGTATCACCTTGGTTAAGAATACAGGATTTAGGTTTCCCCAGGTTACTAAATCATAGCTGGAATTGATATCGACGCGAGCCAAGGAAGAATTGTCCTTTCTCGGGTTTGACTCTAATCGGTCTCTGATCCACTCTGCAGTATCCTTATACTTTAGAGCATTATGAAAACTACGAACAAAGTCTAGCTTTTCACTTAAGTTTGTATTTTCAGAGCGTTTCACCCTTTGATAAAAGAACATCTTTTTACTCTCACTGGTGATAAGCGTTATCTTAACTGCATAATCCTGATCAAGTTCAAGCTCCGCTTTCAGCTTAATCTTGGCACTTTTCTCATTGCCGTTCTCCTCAAACACACTGACTGAATCTGATTCCACCAGTTTATTTCCGACAAACTCTCTTACCTCATAATTTAGTTTCTTAATCTCATATTCTTGTTGCTTGATA
>CAYMLE010000115.1:0-8844 GCA_964391115.1 uncultured Herbinix sp.
AGGTTATTGTCAGAAACGAAGGGAAATCTCCGCCAATGACAAATAACCTCTGCCTTAATAATATAAAATAATAATTGGCAATTAGATGAATAGATTAACGTTCGACTCCTCAGCCTCTCCCAGATAATAACCAACGCCGCCTATTTTCACTCCATCAATTAGTTCTTCCTTACGGATCCCCATAACATCCATGGACATCTGGCAGGCAACGATTTCAATACCCTGATCGATGGCAGAATGAATTAAGTCCTCCAGTGAAGAAATATTTTTATCCTTCATCACTTTACGGATCATTTTACCGCCCATTCCCATCATATTCATTCTGGATAGCTTGAGCTTTTTACTACCCCTGGGCATCATAGTTCCAAACATCCGATCTAAAACGCCTTTCTCGACCTTAATTTTTTCTGGCCGACGAAGTATATTAAGACCCCAGAAGGTAAAGAACATCGTGACCTTTCTTCCCATGGAAGCGGCACCATTTGCTATGATAAAGGAAGCAATCGCACGGTCCAGGTCTCCACTGAATACTACCATTGTTTTATTTTCTCTATCCTGATTGGAAAGCAGATGATTCGTTGCTGATTTATTACCAACAATTTTTCTAATAAAAGCGGTAATCAACCCTCCATCCTTAGTAACGTCAATCAATTCTTGATTCAATCGCTTACACCAAGCCTTGATATCCTCATAAAAGCCTGGATCAGAGGCTGTCACCTTCAGTATCTGGCCCTCCCTCAATTCGTCCATGGCGGCCTTCACTTGCATCAGTGGTCCCGGGCAACATAAACCACAAGCATCCAAGGTCATATCATAGCTTCCTGGCGTAACTTCCGCTGCATGAATTCTCTGAGTATCCGGATCAATCATTATTCTGGTTTCTCCCTGATTACGATCCTTATTCTTGTCATCTGTTTGATTCTGATTCATAAGCTCACTCTTCTGTGCTATAGCTGAAGAGATTGTTTTGTAGCCTCCTGCTATATTCTTAACCTGGAAGCCATTCTGGCTTAATATTCGGTCTGCCACATAGCCTCGTAAGCCTACTTGACAATATTCTACGATTAATTTATCCTTATCCAGCTCATGAAGACGATCTCTCAGGCTATCGACCGGAATATTTACAGCTCCCTCGATATGGCCATTCTGATATTCTACTTCGGTTCTGACATCCACTAAAACATAATCATCTTTGTTCAGCTTCTCAATCTCATCCCAACTAGCGATATGTGCTTTTCCCGTAAGTACATTCTGAGCAACAAAGCCAGCCATATTCACAGGATCCTTAGCGGAGGAGAAGGGAGGTGCATAGGCAAGCTCAAGCTCAGCTAAATCATCAACTGTACCTCCTAATCGGATTACTGTGGCTATCACGTCGATTCGTTTATCGACTCCATCATAACCGATACCTTGCGCTCCAAGAATCCTACCATCCTCAGCAAAAATCAACTTTAGGGTCATCGGAATAGCTCCGGGATAATAAGAGGCATGGGATACCGGATGAATGGTAATCGTTTGATAAGGAATGCCTCCTCTAATCAGGCTTCTTTCATTGGAACCAGTACTGGCAGCGGTTAAACCAAATACCTTAAGAATTGAGGTGCCTTGGGATCCCTTATAAACGGAATCAAGTCCTGCAATATTATCCGCTGCGATCCTTCCCTGCTTGTTCGCCGGACCTGCCAAAGGTATGGCCGTCTTTGCTTTCGTTACCAGATCAACGACCTCAATGGCATCTCCTACCGCATAGATAGAGGGTACATTAGTTTCCATATGATCATTTACTAAGATATGACCTCTCGGTCCAAATTCCAGTCCACTATCCTTTAGGAAGCTAGTTTCCGGTGCTACACCTATGGCTAGTAGGATCAAATCAGCCGTATGTTTTGCCTCACTGTTCAAGGTTAGCTCTACTTGATCTCCAACCTCGCGGAAGGCTTTCACTCCATCACCCAAGACTAGTTGAACGCCATTCTGGATTAATTCCTTCTCAGCAAGAGCTACCATATCCGTGTCAAAGGGAGCCAGGATATGGGGAGCAGCTTCTACTAAAGTCACCATTAATCCCCGTTCCTTTAGATTCTCTGCCATCTCAACGCCGATAAAACCACCACCGATGACAACAGCACTTTTGGTACCCTTCTTATCTACATAGGATTTAACACGGTCCGTATCCGGGATATTTCGTAGGGTCAGAACTCTCTCACTATTAATTCCAGGAATATTAGGCTTGATTGCCTTGGCACCGGGAGAAAGGACTAAGTAATCAAAGCTCTCTTCATAGGTGCCCCTATCTTTGCTATTCACTACTACTTTCTTTTGAGCAGAATCTACCCTGACTACTTCACTATTTGTTCTAACATCGATATTAAACCTAGCATTCATAGCCTCTGGTGTTTGTATCAGAAG
Organism: uncultured Herbinix sp.; assembly: GCA_964391115.1. Lineage (GTDB taxonomy): Bacteria > Bacillota > Clostridia > Lachnospirales > Lachnospiraceae > Mobilitalea. The sequence continues at coordinate 2,410 of CAYMLE010000115.1, forward strand.
CTTATTTCTGTCCTTTATAGTTTCTCCAATATAATAGGGTAACCCACAGTTTGCATAGGAGATATATTCATCCCGTTCAAACATAATAATCTCTGCCTTTTCATCCAAGCGTCTTAATCTTGCAGCAGCAGAAGCACCTCCTGCTACACCACCAATAATAAGTATTTTTTTATTCATTAGATCCTCCTTCTCTTTTTACCTAATATCATACGATCGAAGATATTAGAACAACATCTTATTCCTTAAATAAAGCTTCTATAATCTGAAACACTTTTTCATTTACTACTTTGTAATGAATCTCCAACCCATCTCTCCTGCCCTCAATAATACCGGCCGCCTTCAGCTTCTGCAGGTGCTGGGATATCGTAGATTGGGGAGTTCCCAGACAGGATTGCATATAGGTCACATTACATTCACCTTGATTGATTAGCCCTTTTACAATACATAAACGGACTGGGTGAGCCAGTACCTTTAATATTTCAGCATATTCCCTAAATTGTTTATCCGACTGATCCATCGTATCCCTACCTTCTGATCTCCATATTTATATAGAGATCCTTTATGTTAGATTTTATTGTTGGTCCAGGTGCCATACGTCTGAACCATCCAAATGATGTAACATTTATTAATATTAATATATTCAAATAATACGATATAATGATTATAAAATCAAGCTAAAAAACTTAAAACCCTGTGACATTATCACATAAGAACCCCTCCAACTTTCCCCTCCAACATCCTTGAAATTCAAAAGACTACACATAAATTATCCAACATGTGGGTATCCAATGCACAGCCTATTTAAGAAAGAGTAATATGTTTCGCGATTCTCTTGTTCAAATTCTTACTTATGATCTTTTCTATTTTATACAATATATATCAATTTATCATTTTTTTGCAAGAAAATTGTTTTTTAGTTCAATATGCCTTGAATGTTTTTGGAACCTTGTTATAATAGTTATAGAGTACTATTACAATATATTTACAAGGAGATAACAAATGGAAAAAAAGACGAAACAGAATGAGCCTTTAGTAACTCATATCTATACGGCTGATCCCTCTGCACATGTATTTGAGGGTAAGATCTATATTTATCCCTCTCATGATCTTGATCATAACGGTCCCGACAATGACAATGGTGATCAATATAAGATGGAGGATTATCACGTATTATCAATGGATGATGTAAACTCTCCGGTTGTTGATCATGGTGAAGCACTTCATATGAAGGATGTTCCCTGGGTAAGCAAGCAGATGTGGGCTCCCGACGCAGCATTTAAGAATGATACCTACTATCTCTACTTCCCTGCTCGAGATAAGGATGGCATATTCCGCATCGGAGTTGCAACTAGTAAAAATCCTGCTGGTCCCTTTACTCCTCAGCCAAATTATATGGAAGGTACCTATAGTATCGATCCTGCCGTTTATGTTGATGAAGATGGCCGTTCCTATATGTATGTTGGCGGACTTTGGGGTGGTCAGTTAGAAAAATGGCAGACCGGATCCTTTAAACCCGATGCTGGCGAACCTGCACCGGATCAACCGGCTTATGGTCCTAGAGTTGCTGAGATGACGGATGACATGTTAAATATCAAGGAATCTCTTCAGGAGATTTCCATTGTGGATGAAGATGGTAATCCAATCCTAGCTGGAGACGAGGACAGAAGATTTTTCGAAGCTCCATGGGTTTATAAATACAACGGGAACTACTATCTCACCTATTCCACAGGATCTTCTCATTATATCGTTTATGCTATCGGTAAAGATCCGAAGGGTCCCTTCGTTTATAAGGGTAGAATTCTAGAACCTGTTGTTGGTTGGACAACCCATCATTCCATCGTGGAATTCCAGGGTAAATGGTATCTCTTCTACCATGATTCTTCCTTATCCAATGGTGTAAACCACAAACGTTCTGTTAAGTTTACAGAGCTAAAATACAATGAGGATGGAACGATCCAGACTATTAAGCCTTACGACCTCTAAGGTATATGATTTATTACAATGTTATTTTATTAAATAAGTTGTTTATTAGATAAGTTGTTTATTAGACAATCGATACAAAGTGCGAGAATGTGTTTCTCGCACTTTTATTTTTTGGCTATTTATAGCGCAATAAATCATGAACCCTCTTCACTCATACCTGCTAAAATCCTCCCATTATGAGATTTCATAATCTATATCCCTATCCCTCAATTCAAATAAAAATATAAGGAATTCATCAAATTCTCAAGATTGCGAATTCGAGCACATTTCAGTAGGTGATTTTTTATCGGAGTAATTGATCCTGTTCCATTTTGATAGGAATCCAGTAACTTATCCAGTCGTCTTTTCTCCAGAACAGTGCCGCTGTGGCTAATCTCATTCCATATTAATTGAGCTGTTTTAATCTGTGCTTCCCTATCCTCTAAAAGTTCTTGAGTCTTCTCCACAATATGGTAGAATTCCTTAGCAATTTTTGATTTCTTATTCTGCATGAAAGCTTTTAATTGTAGATAATATTCTTCTGATTTACTTTTCACGTAATACTGATACCGATTCCACTCCTCATCCAGTAACTGTGCCGATATATCCTTAATCCCATTATTACATTTGACGGCTGACAAATTCTTATCCTTAACCTCTAGCATCAGGTCAAGCTCTAAATCTGGAAGTCGATTGTAAAAATTCAAAAATTCATCCAGTTGAATCGTATTCGAATGGGATCCGGCAGAAGCATTGATTTTCTGTTGAGAATAATGCAGCTTTGGTTTGCCATCCTGCCTACACCAGGTCTTACTACATTCCAAGATCCACTCCTCCTCGGTGTTGGGTTCCCTAGAAGGATTTATCATATTATGGAGGTTATCAAAGACCACCGGAGCTCCAATTGTTCGTGATATCTCCAAAACATCCTGAATCGTATAATTTGTATCATCATTTTCCAATATTAATCGATCCTGGATTGATTGTGGTAGTTTCTTATAGTTATCAATAAATCGTTCCATTGCAATCTGTTTGTCCCCATAGATACCACCGATGTGAAGAACTAGCTTACTGGACCGATCTGTTCCTAAGGCGTCCAAGATGCGAACATGATACATTAGATCCTCCATAGCTTTCTTTACGATAGCTTCATGCGGAGAATTCAATACTGTGTATTGGCCGGGATGCATGGTCACTCTCATCCCGGATTGTTCAATCTTATCGCCGATCCGTCGAAACTGTCCCTCATATTCCTCCCACCAGTTTATCTGATTAATTGGATGGGAACCGAATGGTATTAGGTCTGAGCTAATTCGAAACAACCGAATCTCATTCTTTATATTGTAATCTATCATAGCTTCCAAGGCTAACAGATTTGTACTGGTTATAGCTCTTAGATTTTCGCCGGATGCGTTTTTCAGTGTACACCTGGCTAATCCTGCATGTAAAACTCCGATGGTGATACAGGCATATCCAATCGACATGGGTCCTCCTAATATGATCCGTAATAATTAACTCAAAACTAAGCATTAATACCAACATGATGTTGTTGCTCAATGTGCGTTTATTTGTTCCCTTTCTCAATAAAAGCTTCCCCACATGAACAATTTTTCATACCTTGTACCAATCAAGCAGGATATACATATCTATTCAGTGAAATACATCTTTACTTTGTTTGATAGTTATTTTCTTGCTTTTTGCAAAGAAAATACTTGATTAGCATAAATAGAATATATACATTTATCGTATTTCTGTATTAATGATCTATAACACTCGAATCATTACTTTTAATTCAATTTTAATATATTGTTAAGCTTTTATAACGGTTTCTTAATTGACTTTTATAGGGTATTTGCTATATTAAATATAACACCAAAAAATAATTCAGTAAAGAATTAGGAGAATATTATATGAAGAAAATTGTAAAGAATTTAATTATTGCTGTTGTATTATTGCTAATCGCATATCTCGCCTACTATATCACTTTGCCTGCCGTCAATATCCACTCTCCAGGCTTTTGGTTCTTCGTATTGGGTCTATTAATTCTAACCTGTTTCGTCTCAGTTATCACAATCCTTGTAAAGGATAAAAATGCGAATATAACCTTTAACGAGTTGAAACGACGTAAGCTTTTTACTTTGTCCATCAGTGTTACCATAGCATTGTTTCTGGTCTTTATTGCTGGGAGCATCCTCTCGTCTCCACTTATTAATGCCAAAAAGTATCAGAAGCTATTAACAATTAAAAATAGGGATTTTACAGAAGATATTAAGCAAACTGCTTACAAAGATATACCGCTCCTTGATAAAGACTCAGCCACTATGCTGGGTTCTAGAAAAATGGGAAGTATCATGGAGTATGTATCACAATTTGAAGTTGCAGGTAACTATACCCAGATTAATTACCAAGGAAAACCGGTAAGGGTAACCCCTCTACGTTATGGCAGTGTTATAAAATGGCTAACCAATCGCAAGGAGGGCATTCCTGCCTATATCCGAATCGATATGGCGTCCCAGGAGGTAGAACTTGTTAAGTTGGAGGAAGGTATTAAATACTCCGAATCAGAACATTTTGGAAGAAATATATATCGCCATCTGCGTTTTAATTATCCTACTTATATCTTCGATAATATTAACTTTGAACTTGATGATAACGGAACCCCTTATTGGATCTGTCCTGTAAAGGACTATACCATCGGCTTGTTCGGAGGACAGACGATAGGAAGAGCTGTAATCGTAAATGCCATTACAGGAGAAACCGCTGATTATGCGGTGGAGGACATTCCACAATGGATCGATCGCGTATTCGCAGCAGAATTATTAATCGATTTGTATGATTATCACGGTACTTTAAAGCACGGTTATTGGAACTCTGTATTTAGCCAGAGGGATGCCTTACAAACTACAGATGGATATAATTACATTGTTTTAGAGGATGATGTCTGGGTATATACCGGAGTAACATCGGTTGGAAGTGATGAATCCAATGTAGGTTTTGTACTAATAAATCAGAGAACCGCTGAGACTCGTTTCTATTCCGTCTCCGGCGCAGAAGAATATTCCGCCATGTCATCTGCAGAAGGAAAAGTACAGCATCTAGGTTATACGGCTACCTTTCCCCTTCTACTAAACATCGGGAATCAGCCCACATACTTTATTGCGCTGAAGGATGCTGCTGGCTTAGTGAAAAACTATGCTATGGTGAATATCGCTCAGTATCAGATTGTTGCCATCGGTGATACGGTAAATCAATGTGAGAAAATCTATCTGGAACTTATGAAATCGAATGGAATTGGTCTAGCTGTAAAAGCAGATATGCCGAAGCTTACGGGTAATATCAAAAAGATGGCCGAAGCTGTAGTGGATGGCAACTCCCATTACTATATTCTCTTAAATAACAGCAATGAAATATTCGACGTAAATGTTGCTGAGTTCGTCAGAATCATAACCTATAATGTAGGTGATCGAATTACCTTGATTTATTCTGAGGGAGAAGAGAAAAACACCGTTCTTGAAATAGAATAACGGGTCCGGCAGTAATCATAAGCTCAGCTTATGTGAGATATAATCAGTATTAGTTTTACTATTTTCCATATTAATGTTATAATATATCTCGTTGATTAAAACTAATACTATGTGTAGTCTAATAAGGAGCGTGTTGATATGGAAAGATTAATCGGTACTGTATCCAGAGGTGTCCGAGCACCTATTATCCGTCAGGGTGATGACATCGTTGAAATCGTCGTTGACAGTGTTTTGAATGCGGCAAAATCGGAGCAGTTTGAAATACATGATAGAGATGTAATAGCTATTACTGAGGCTGTGGTTGCCAGAGCACAGGGTAATTATGCTACTGTTGATCAGATTGCTACTGATATCAAAAATAAATTTGGAGAAACTACCGTTGGAGTAATCTTTCCAATCCTTAGCCGTAACCGTTTTGCTATGTGCTTAAAGGGTATTGCTCGGGGTGCCAAGAAGATTGTATTGATGCTCAGTTACCCTTCCGATGAGGTAGGTAATCACCTTGTAGATTTGGATACCCTGGATGAAAAGGGCGTTAATCCTTGGACTGATGTTCTTACAGAAGATATCTATCGTAAACTCTTCGGTTATAATAAACATACCTTTACCGGTGTGGATTATATCGAATACTATAAAGAATTGGTTATAAATGAGGGCTGTGAGGTTGAAATTATTTTAGCCAATGATTGTCGTGCTATTCTTAAATATACCCAAAATGTACTCTGCTGTGATATACATTCCCGAGCTCGTACAAAACGTCTGTTAAAGGCCGCAGGCGCTAAACTGATTTATTCTCTTGACGAAATCTTAAATGCTTCCGTGGATGGTAGTGGTTATAATGAACATTATGGTCTACTTGGCAGTAATAAGGCTACAGAGGATTCCGTGAAACTATTCCCCAGAGAGTGCCAGCCAGTTGTGGACCAGATCCAACAGATGGTACAGGAGC
>CAYMLE010000116.1:0-8787 GCA_964391115.1 uncultured Herbinix sp.
TGATTTATATGTTTCATACTAACATTTTTGTTAGTTGGTCAAAACCGGTCACAACATTGCCTTCATATGGAACATTTCTACTATTCAGTAGCACTGCATTCATTCCAACCTTGCTAGCAGCTTCCAAATTCCCTCTTCGGTCATCTACATAGAGACAATCTTCTGCCTTACAACCCAATTGATTTATTGTAAGCTGAAAGATACGCTCATCTGGCTTTTGGATTTTCAAATCACCACTAATGCTAATTACGTCAAAGTATTTATTAATATCAAATTTTTCTCGAAGATATGCGCTCCATCGGCTGGAATCGTTTGAAATGATGGCCATCCTATAATGCTGACCTACCGACGATATAAAATCAAGAAAACCATCATTTAATTCTATCGTATCTAAATACTCTTTTTCGATTTTCTCTAAATTACCATGAAATCCAAGTCTTTCCCACACCTCTAAGGATGTTAATTCTCCTACATCCGCTTTAAGCCAATGTGTGTATATATCATCTGGCTTTAAATTAGGAAATGTTCGCTGAACATATGGAATAAAATCATCTCCCGTTTGCTTTACTATCACGCCATACATGTCTAGTACGATAGCTTTCATAGCAACATCCCTTTCCCACTAATTGTGATTTAATAATCCTCTTTTCGATCCATGATCATACTCCAGATTAGTTCAATATCATCGATATCGTTCATTACGATTTCTAATATAAACGACTCAATTCCTTACATCTATAGTAGCTTTACCCGTCATATGTTCGATTATGATCTCAATTGAACATACCCGATCCCATCCTCTTTCAATCTCTTCTTGTCCTTTTGCTATATAATCAGGTGAATATTTTTCAACCAAACGTTCTAGCGCATATCGCTTTTCAGAAGCATCTGTAAGAATCCTAGCTCTACCAAAGATAGAGACACTCCGATAAATGGTAGTAAAATCTTCTTGTATCACTTCATCTTTATCTATTACACAAAACGACACCTTGTCATTCCTATGGATGCTATCAATCTTATGCCCTTCATTTGCACTATGTATAAATAGCTTGTCATCTTCAAAAACATAGCTTACTGGAACAGTATAGGGGTAATCATTATCACCATGTACACCCATAACACCAGAAGTACATGACTTTAAGATTTCAACTGTTTCTTCTTTGGATAATATTTGTTTCTTTCTTCTCATTTCTCTAAACATAATAACACCTCGGATCCCTCGTTTTTGTTTTTAATGAATGAAAATATATAAATTCATATAAATGCCTTTCATATTACTAGAAAAATTATTAACCAGATCAATACGATAAGCAATGCATCATACTATTTTTTTTGCTTTTCATTTTTGGAGCGTTGCGTAGACCTATTACTAATTGTGTTTATGTTGTTCTATTGATGTAAAGCAAATCCCTATAATCATTATAGATAATGCGATAATAAATAACAATAAAAATATGACCTATGGGACTTTCCCGCCTTAATAAATCACAAAAAACCATGGTTCCAGGGGTTTCTATACCCTTGAAACTATGGTTCTCTCGTCTTAATTTATTTACATCGTCATAATCATCCAACCCTTTACAACTCCACTCTTCCCTCAAAAGCCCGAAGAAGTGTTACCTCATCAATATATTCCAGATCGCCACCTACCGGTATACCACTGGCAATACGGCTTACCTTAATGCCCGCCGGTTTAATTAGCTTACTCAAATACATAGCAGTAGCTTCTCCTTCCAAGCTGGAGTTCGTAGCGATGATAACCTCATCCACATCCCCCTGGAGGCGCAACATCAATTCTTTTAGCTTTATATCCGTGGGTCCGATACCTAGCATAGGAGAGATTGCTCCGTGAAGCACATGATATACACCATCATATTTACCGGTCTTCTCATAGGCAGCCAAATCCCTCGGATTTTCAACCACCATAATCTGCTTCTTACTGCGGTTCGGCGAGGAGCAGATCGGGCATAGTTCCTTGTCCGTCAAGGTTAGGCAGTCTTGGCAATAGTGAATATTCTTCTTTGCGTCCACCATCGAATGGGATAGAGCTGCCACCTGTTCCTCCGGCATATTAATGATATGAAAGGCCAATCTCTGGGCAGTCTTTGCACCGATTCCCGGGAGCCTGGACAATTCTTCAATTAATTTGCTTATTTGACTGCTATAATAGTCCATTAGAACGGAAACCCTCCAAGGCCGCCTCCCAGCCCACCGGTAATTTGATTCATAGACTCTGTGGTATCCTCTTCCATCTTTCTGAGGGCCTCATTCGTTGCTGCCACAATCAAATCCTCTAACATCTCTATATCATCCGGATCTACAACCTCTTGAGATAGCTTAACGGCAACTACTTCCTTCTTACCGGATACTGTTACACTAACAGCACCGCCACCTGCACTTGCTTCATAGGTTTTATCCTCAAGTTCCTTGGTCTTATCTTCCATTTGTTTTTGCATGCGCTGTGCCTGCTTCATTAAATTGTTCATGTTTCCGGGCAGTCCGCCTCCAGGAAATCCACCTCTTTTAGCCATTGTTGTTACTCCTTTCATATACCAATCTAAAATAATATTCAATATTAATATTAAAACCTCTGGCAGCCTAATACAAGCTATGTTATAACCTTGTTCAAAGTTTCTACCTGCCCTTGGTTTATTTACATTATATCTTAGCTAAATATCCTTATAAAGTATTTATCAGTAATAATTTTAAAATATTCTATCAATTATCTCTGTTCTACTCATACTCTATCGGCATCTTAATCAGCTTGGTTAAGTCCACTACATCCTCCACCCGTTCCTTACTACGGTCCAGATGCTTAATACTAAGGTTTACCTGCTTTCCAATCAAGGCGGCAATGGTATCCTTGATCGTCTGTGTATGATGTTCCTTTTCCAGCATTTCTTTATCTATGTTGTCAGTAACTACAAGAAGAAGTCCTTGATTCCCATCCACACTTAACGTCGCATTGGAAAGTATGGGTCCGAGGGGGGGCGCCTTTCTTACAATTTGTGAGACAATCCCCTTCCAATTCTTTGCTGTTTCCTTTAAGTCCTCTGGTAAGGCTTCCGGTAGAATAACCGGTTTCTTCTGCATCGCAACCTTAGGCGCTGCAGCCGCCGGGTTATCTCCTGCACTTACTACAATACCCTGTTCTAGTTTCTCTTCCAGAAGTCGGATACGCTCAAATAAAGCATCGTAATTATGTTCCATCTGGGGTTTACAGAGTTTGATTAAGGCAATCTCTAGCAGTACCCTTTTCCTAGATGCATATCGAATCTGATTGGATAATTCAGAAAACACTCGAATATATCTCATCAGGGATTGTTCATCCATATTGCCTGCTTCCTGTTGAAGCAATACAAGGTTTTCCGTTGAAATCTCCGTAATGAGTTCTGTTGCTCCCTCTGTGGTTCTTAGCAATAGGAGATTTCTTAAATACCATATGAAATCTATCGTAAACTGGCCTAACTCTCTGCCGTTATTTTCAATTTCCTCCAGAAGTCCGATGCATTTCGCAGCATTCTGGCTCTTAACACTGTTCAGAAGTTTTGAAAATACGGTGGTGTCCACCGCTCCCAGTACCTCTAACACATTATCATAGGTTATCTTCTTACCCAGATAGAAGGAGATGCATTGATCCAGCAAGCTTAAGGCATCTCTAAGAGACCCATCTGCCGCCCTCGCGACATAGCGAAGTGCTTTCTCCTCCACCTCAATCTTCTCTGTCTCCATCAACTCCTGCAACCGATCCGATATGATATCGATTGAGATCCGTTTGAAATCATACCTCTGACAACGAGACAGAATCGTAACCGGTATCTTGTGTACCTCGGTGGTCGCTAGTATAAATATCACGTAGGAAGGTGGCTCCTCTATGGTTTTTAGCAGAGCATTAAATGCTCCCGTTGAAAGCATGTGCACCTCATCGATAATATACACCTTATACCTGCCCTCCGTAGGAGAATACCGAACCTCCTCCACGATTTCACGGACATTATCCACACCATTATTCGAAGCTGCGTCGATCTCGATGACGTTCATGGAAGCACCTGAGGCGATTCCTTTGCACATCCTGCATTCATTGCAGGGATTGCCTTCCACCGGATGTTCACAGTTCACCACTTTACCCAACAGTTTGGCCACAGTCGTTTTACCAGTACCTCTGGTTCCGGTAAATAGGTAGGCATGCCCAATTCTCTCTGCCTTTATCTGGTTTTTTAAAGTGGTTACGATATGCTCCTGTCCCTTTACATCTTGGAAATTATCCGGACGGAACTTTCTATAAAGAGCCGTATATGACATAAACAGCTTCCTTTCTTTTAAACAGCGCCAGCCTTTCTCTTTGCCAACGCTTCTTCAAATCTATCATTAATGTTCATAAATATCTCAACTAGCTCCGGATCAAAGATTTTACCCTTCCCCTCCTGGATAATCTCTACAGACTCTGCATGGGTATAAGCTTCCTTATACGTCCGTCGTGAGGTCAAGGCATCGTATACATCTGCAATGGTAAGAATCCTCGCATACAGAGGAATGTCCTTACCCCTCAGACCACAGGGATATCCGGTTCCATCCCATCTCTCGTGGTGATAATAGGCTAAGTCCTTAGCCAATCTTAAAAATCTGGTTTCTCCGGTCTCCTTCATAATCTTCTCAAAGGTCTTTTTACCAAGGGTCGTATGAGTTTTCATATATTCAAATTCGTCATAATTTAAAGTCGATGCTTTTCGTAGAATTTCATCACTGATTCCTATCTTCCCAATATCATGAAGGGGTGTAGCCCTAAGAGCATCCATGACATCCTCTTGCCGAATAATTGCTTTATATTTGCTATAGTTCGTGAGCTCCTCTACTAACAGCTTAAAGTAGACGGTTGTATTCTTAACATGTCCGCCCGTAGTAGTATCCCGGCATTCCACTAACTCTGCAATACTTACGGAGATGGTATCTTGAACACCGATATACTCCAGGGTATTGGATCGGTAGCTCTCTAGCTCAAGTAAGGTGTCCACTCTTTTCAGTAACGTCACCTTTTCAAAGGGCATTTGGAGAATCTCTGCCACATCCTGCTCATTGGCTCTCTGTTCGGAGAGGGTATCACCTTGTGATAGGATCGCTACAATTGGAATCGTTCGAGCACCCAGTATCGTTCGAATAGAACTTATTAGGTCATTTCCAGCAATGTCCATCGACATTAATATCAGATCTGGATTATTAATCATTAAAAATTCCAGAGTAGTCTCAGCAGAAGCCGCAATTGAAATTCGATATTTCCCCTCCAGACTCTGCCTTGCCAGGCTAAGCACTTTCGGTTTATCCTCTACGATAAAGACATGTTTCATACGGCCTCTCCCTTATAAACATTTATCTATTTTAGTAATTTCATTACGCTTGCATTATACCATTATGGTATTTAGAAATCAATGAGACCTTTCAATTACTTACTCCTCTAGCACCTTTTGGAAATGCTGATAATCCTTGCTATTCTTCCACTCACCACCCCAGGTAAAGCCTCGGCTGACAAATGCCTCATAGCAGGGATCGCCCTTCCTAATATAATAAGGGTTATCAAGGTTTCGATCTGTATACTCCATGGCTTCAGATGGTAATACCGTCTCTCTTCCATCTATGCTCGTAATATAGGGATTATATAAGGGATTAATATCGATGGCCAGTCCCTGGCTGTGCAGAGACAGTCGTTTGGTCCCAGCGATAATTCGGAAATTGAAGGCAGAGGAATTATTTGCAGCCATGGATAAATCATCATTGGCATCATATTCGTCTACCAATACCATTCGTTCGATCGGATAATGCAACTCATATAACTCCTTAAAGATTTCTATAACATCCTCAGCTAGAGCCTGATTCATAATCAACTCTCCAATATAAGTATTGCCGTCAAAACCCCTATGTAATACACGGATATAACGGAGTTCGTCATAGGGAACGGTACAATCTTCTCCATAGGATTTCCCATTGATCCTATCTTTGACTTCCTCTGAGATGTCATGATAATAAAAGAGAGACCTTAATTCCTTATCTTCTACTCCTTTGATATTAATCGAAGTCCCCGCTGGAAATGCTTTCATCATCACGACTAGCTTATCACCGGAATAGGTGTTGAGAATATCCTTTACCAGGATCATATGATTGTCTTCCACAGTTACATCCTCCTCATCCAGATTTCCTAAGCTTATGTCCTCGTCTATGTTATTTACACTCGTTGTAATATCCTCATTCTCTACCAAAAGCTTACTGTCCATATAATTCTGCTTGTCATCATCCTTGATCCAATCTATGCTGTTTTCGTTATTCACAGAAGTATCATTTAATCTCTGACAGGAGGCCCCCAACAGAAGAAATAGGAGAATCCCTATAATATATAAGCTTCTCCTAGTCATCCTAATCCTCCTCTATCACATGAATCTCCAAAAAGTCAAACTCAATAGATTCCATAAAATTATCCTGCTTAAACCTAGCTTTATCATGCCTCTTAAACTCTAAAATGGTGGAATCCAGCCAGATTGGCTTCGCCAAATCAAAATTTCTACAAACCTCCTCCAGAGCTGAGAATACTTTCTGTGTTCTCTTCAACTGGGGATCGTCATTTATAACCACCATATCCTTTAGCATTCGGTTATCTTTAAACATCTTTGCCCATAAACGAAACATTGTAATCCTCTTTTCTATTTTTCCATCTGTGGAATTCAGTTGCTAAATAATATCTGTACGTATATAATATTTTATATAAGGTTACTATCTGTCAGGACCACCGAATTACTTATCCGGTGGATTGTTGTTAAAATAAATGTACTTTGTATATTATATCGGAAGATAGCTAAAATTAAAAGATTAAAATGTCAGACAAAGTGAGGTTCGCAATGGAAGGCAATGAACGCAGAGACAATTTAATATCCATACTAAAGGATAGGCAGGAGCCCATAACCGGCAGTGAGCTGGCTAAGAAGCTTGGTGTAAGCCGGCAAATTATCGTTCAGGATATCGCATTGCTTCGCGCCACGGATTACAATATCTTATCTACCACCAAGGGATATCTCCTCTATTCGATGGAATCATCTAACGTAAAGAGAGTCTTTCGGGTAATGCATAATACGGAACAGATCGAGGATGAGTTATGTACCATCGTGGATCATGGGGGTAAAATACTTGATGTTCTGGTAATACATGAGCTCTATGGAAAGATCGTCACTCCATTAATTATACGGAATCGGACGGATGTTTATGATTTTGTAAGGAAAGTCAAGGAACAGAAAATAGTTCCCCTAAAGGAACTAACCTTAGGGATTCACCACCACACCATTGAGGCTGATTCAGAAGATACCCTAAATCGGATTGAAGATGCTTTAAGGGCTAAGAATTATTTATTAAATTAAACGAGCAAAAAGAAGGAGCATAAGCCTCAAGCCTATTCTCCTTCTTCTTATATTATTGGGATTTCTTTTATCCGTGGTTCTTCATTTATCGAAGATACAACATCGGATTTACTGATTCTTCGTTCTCCATCACCATGAAGTACAGATTGCTTCCCTCTACGGAATAATATCTAGATGGATCGGTAACCGTACTGATGACCTTACCTTCCCGAAGAACATCTCCTACTTCGAGGGATTCTTTCTTGTCCAGCTGACCATATACCAAAGAGAAACCATTTCCAATATCCGTGGTTACGGTAAAGCCTGTTACTTCATTTTCTTCAATTTTGGTTATAACACCACTTGCTGCTGCTTTTACTTCTGTTCCGACCTCAGCATCTATAATAATTGCCGGGTTACATTTAAACTGCATTAATGTAGCATGGTAAATGGTATGGTCCATGCTGTATTTCATAATAACATTGCCGGCAACCGGCCACAGCAAACCATCATCTACCTGGAAATCTAGACTTTCTAATACTGGAGTATTATCAGCCTGTACTGTTTTACCAGATGTTTCAACTGCTTCCGGTTCTTTCTCCACCTCAGCTGCTTGAACAGTATTACTAACTGTCGGTTCGGCATCCGCAAGATCAATTCCATCTTCTTCTTCCTGAGTATATACATCATATTCTAACAAGCTGTCATTATTTACTACATCCTGACCAGCTATATCGGTCTGAGCATTGTCTCCGTTATTGGCAAGCTCATCCGACCCTTCAACTTCGGCTTCAAGGTTTGCACCCTCATCTGCCGCTATGTTACTATCCGGCTCATTTAAACCAACATAATCTTCTCCTAAGTCTTGTTGTTCCGAGGACATGTTTGATCCAATGATTGCTACTGCAGCTATAGCTAGTACACCGACAAATAATAACACATAATAACCTTTACCTTTAAAGAATTCGGTAAATTTGTTTGTTTTCAATGTCATCACCTCAAGATATATTCTTCTCAGTTAATAGATTTTTATACCTAAGTCATATAATGGGTTTTAATAAATTTAATTCCACATTCATGACCAAGGGGCTCCCTACCCCATTTAATAAAAATTTGTTTTGCTTTGTTTCTTTAATATCTCCATTTAACAAATTTTTAATCCATACTGAAGAGTATTTCTTGACATTTTCAAAGAAAAATATAAAATAGAGGTATGCGGATATAGTTTATTGGTAGAATGTAAGCTTCCCAAGCTTGAGAGGCGGGTTCGATTCCCGTTATCCGCTTAAATAGAAAACAGGTACTGCACCGTTTTTTGGTGTAGTACCTGTTTTTTATTTATGTGATTATAAAAGGTGGGCGGGAAGAATAAGATGCGAGCCCACTGGTGAGCATCTTCCATTCTTCCGAAGCC
>CAYMLE010000117.1:0-8560 GCA_964391115.1 uncultured Herbinix sp.
GAAACACCGATAAACAGGGTATAAAAGCAAATAGCCCACTGTATTACAGCAGGCTATTCACTAAAAAGGGGAGGATAAGTATTTAACTTCTCATTTGTGTTCATAATTGGAGGGGGAGTCCAATTATGAAAGAGCATACGCATTTACATCCCTACGTCACTTGTTTGTTCCGTATTAGGATATTACTATTATGATACAGAAATTATCTATTTATACATTATTTAAATACTTTACCAAAAAATTTTTTGTTGGAATATTCGGAGGAATCAGTTATACTAATCACGATGAACGGAGAAAAATACCGTTAATACCAGAAAGTATACTGATTAAGGAAGGATGAAATTATGAGTTTATTACAACAGTGGAGAGATTATGCATATAATCAGGATATGAATACCCAATCTGGACAGATGTTCTGGGCTAATTATTTCAACATTGAGAAAGAAATCTATAAAAAGCTGTTAGCCAGCCCAGATAAGGTATGGGAAGGAACTGTAGCAGAGCTCGCCAAGGAATTTGAGACAGAGTTAAGTATGTTTGTCGGATTCCTGGATGGTATCAACGACAGCCTGGTTACCCCGAATCAGATCGAAGAGATGGATCAGGATACAAGAGTGAGCTTAAACTATGAAAAAGAGAAGCTCTATTATAATATGGTAGCTGCGAAGGCGGATTGGTTGTATGAGCTAGAGGAATGGGAACCGTTACTTAGTATAGAACGGAGAGAAGAGCTGTTCAAGGAACAGAAGAACTCCGGGACCATCGTTAAGGGCAAGAAGATTAGCAGAAATGAACCCTGCCCCTGCGGTAGTGGTAAGAAGTACAAACACTGCTGTGGTGCATAATATAATAGGTATGATCTCTTTGCTTACATTTTCATAACCATAAATAATAAGGCTGTTATAAGACGACTGTTTCTTTAGGAAGTAGTCAGCTTATAACAGCCTTTATACAATTATGGATAGAAAGTAATACCTAAATTAAATGTGATACCTAAATCAAAATCAAAGGTATCGGATCAATGCTCTTGCTTGTATAAAAGATAATTTGTAAAATTCTTTAATTCCAAGGCATTTTCAGTGGATAGTTGTTGGTAAAGATCAAAGAACTCAACAATATCCTTATCCAAAACCTCGCCTCCAACAGGCAGATAGGCATCGCTTACGCCCAATAGATAATCACATGAAACGTCAAAGTACTTCGATAAGGAAATTAATTTATCGAAGGATGGTTCATTTCTTTGAGATTCATAATTAGAAATTGCTGTAGGCTTTAACCCTAAAATGTCTGCTAGCTCGCTTTGTGTCAATTTATTTTTCTGCCTCAGCTGTCTTAATCGAACGTTAAAGTTCATAGCACCCTCCTGTTCCAAATATGTACATAACTGTAAAACATTATATAATGATTAAAAAATAAAAGTCAACAGATAAAGGGAAAAATAGCACAATGATATTAGAAAGTAGTAGAAAGAACTAATAATAAGTTCTTATTGACATTTCAATAGTCAGTTAATATGATTAAAATACAAGAAAAAAGTGGAAATATAATATATTTTGCTAAAGGAATAGGATGATTATGAGAAGGTCACATCAATTGCATAACAAATATCAGCTTCTTATGGAGCATAGCAAGGAGATTGTATTGTTCTTCGACAAAAGAGGACAAATTGTTGAGTGCAATCAAACGGCTAAAGTAGTTCTGGGGTATGGTGAAGATATTTATCACTGCTCTATCTACGACATTTTCCGTAAGGGGCTTAAGCTTCATGGCACCAACCAGAGGTTCAGTCTAAGAATCTATGATCGGGCGATAGAGACCATTGCTTATCGAAAGAATCAGACCTGTTTTACGGTAGTATTAAAGATAATTATGACACCTTGGTCGAGAACCTTCCATGGTGCCTGTATCGCGGAGGATGTTACAGAAAAGAAACGACTACAGCGAGTTATTAAGCGTAAGAAGAACGAACTGAAGGCCAGTAATAAAATTAAAAATGATTTTATTGCCAATATTACTCATGAGTTAAGGACACCCTTAAATGGTATTATTGGCCTTACAGAAAGCCTATTTGACACACAACTTCATAAGAAACAGCAGGAAACCTTGAATATCATACACCGTTGCTGCCTCAATATGAATGCATTAGTCAATGATCTGTTGGATTTTGCTAAGATTGGAAGCAATCGGCTTATACTAGAACAAAGAGAGTTTCATTTATTAAAGTTTATTGATGACACGATATCTTGCTATAGCAATCAAATTCAAGAAAAGGGATTAAAGCTTATTGTAAATATTGACCATGACATTCCCGATACGATAATTGGGGATGAACATCGGCTATCACAAGTATTAAATAATCTTTTTTCCAATGCAATTAAGTTTACTTCGGTAGGTCAAATAGCCTTAGAGGTAGTGAAAACCTCACAGACGATGGAGGAGGTTGAACTCTTCTTTATGGTGATGGATTCGGGTATTGGCATAAGCCCAGAGGACAGGGATAAACTGTTCATCAGCTTTTCTCAGGTGGACAGCTCCATAACGAGAAGATATGGCGGTACCGGTTTAGGTCTCGTTATCTCTAAAAAATTAGTAGAAGCCATGGGTGGATCCATTACAGTCGACAGCGAAAAGGGGAAGGGGAGTACATTTTCTTTTACGGTTAGATTGGGAGTGCCGGAGCATGAGGCTATGAATCTAGTGTCTGACCATATGTCCCTAAGCGGTGAGACTAATACAGATAATGTTGAGGATTATTTAAGAGACATCGATGAAGAGGAGCAAGAGACGAAGCTTAAAAGCTCTTATCTTCACCCTGTAGAGGAAATTACGATAGATCAAAGGATCATGTCTACGATAGAACGACTTAAATTATGTATTGAGATGGAGAATTGGGAAATGGCGGAGGAGACAGCCATGAACTTGAAAAGTCTAATGCCAGAGAAGAATCATAAGCTCCACAACAAGGCGCTTGCGTTAGTACTATCCATTCGTAAGGAGGAATACAGTAAGTCGATGAATGAGCTGAAGGAATTGGAATACAGTATGAATGAGGTGGATTTATGGAACACATGAACTATTCGGAACCGAATATCTTAATTGTGGATGATATTAAGGCTAATCTGGTAGTGCTGTCAGAAATGATTTGTAACCTTGGATATATAGCCAGACCGGTTATTAGTGTGAAGCATGCAATTGAAGCTATAGAAACCTTAGCTCCCTACCTTATATTACTGGATGTATCCATGCCAGAGATGGATGGCTTTGAATTTTGCGAATTATTAAAGAAGAATGTCAATACTAGGGATATTCCAATTATCTTTATATCCGCCTTAAGTCAATCGAAGGATAGAATAAGAGGCTTTCAGCTGGGCGCAGTTGATTATATCTCAAAGCCCTTTGAGTTAGAGGAGGTAAGCCTTCGCATTAATACCCATTTAAGGATTTATAAGTTACAACGGGAAATGGAGTTATACAATAAGAAGTTATTTAAAATTATTAACGATCAAACAAGGAAGATTAACCAAGAGCAGGTAAGAATACTACAAGCTATGATATGCCTTGCTATTAAAAGAGACAAGACTCGTTCGGAGCATATTGATCGGGTTGGCAAAAACTGCAGTAAATTGGCCATGGGAATGCAATTATCCCCTCTTTATAAAGGCCTAATCACAAACTGCTTCGTTGACTCCATAGAGCATGCCTCCATCGTTCATGATATTGGAAAAGTTGCAATTCCAGATAATATTCTGATGAAGAATGGTCCCTTGAGTCCAGAGGAGATGGAGGTTTTTCAAACCCATACGGTACTAGGTGCGAATGCTTTAAAAGAGGTTTTTTCCTATAATGAGCATAGCGAATTTTATAAGATGGCCATTGATATAGTCCTGTATCACCATGAGCATTGGGACGGATCCGGTTATCCTGAGGGGTTAAGAGGAACCAATATACCACTTAGTGCCAGAATTGTAGCGGTTGTAGACGCCTATGATGAAGTACTAATAAGCCAAGGGAAAGTTTCTGACGGCGCCTTGAGAAATGCTATGAATTATATTAATGATGGATCTGGGACGAAATTTGATCCGGATATAGTTGGGATATTTAACAAGATATTTAACCAACTAAAAAAATAATTTCATGCTACAAAATAATATTAGAGTACATAACTGTATGATTCTACTATAAAAGAAAACAATAATACCACAGCAGTAATGGTAACCAGCGTAAATGGAGTATTCATATGAAAAGAAAAAAAGATAACAATATGTATATAGATTATAAGATGTCCTATCGAAGTAGAGGGAAAAGAGGACTAAGTAGATTAGTGAAAGTTTTTTTTGTGATTCTGCTTGCTTTGGGTGTTGGAGTTGGGAGTTACTATTTGATTGCTAATCAAATAGAAGTGAAAAGGTCGAATGAGGATGACAAGCTGTCTACACAGGATAAGGTAGATGGAGATACAGAGGATACATCTCTAGGTTCTTTGACATCAGATTCGACAAATCAGAATGCACCCAATCAGGAGAATTCCCTGGTGGACGGTTTAGAGAATGATGCTGAGACCGAACCGATTTCTGACCAAGAGCCAGATGATATCACGCAGGGAGCCACAGATTCCATAGACGGGTCCATAGCTCAGGGTTCCGAAGAAGATACTAGAAATCCGATTAAGGTTAAGGGAATTTATTTAACCGCTGGAGCCGCTAGAGTTTATAGAGAAGCTCTGATTGATTTAGCGGACACAACAGAAATCAATGCAATGGTTATTGATATTAAGGATGATCACGGGAAAATAACTTATGCTATGGAGAGTAGTCTTGCCCAGGAGATCGGTGCTGTTACCAATGGCATTCCTGATATGGAGGGTTTCCTTCAAACCTTAAAGGAGAAAGGGATCTATACAATAGCCAGGATAGTAGCTTTTAAGGATCCGTACCTTGCTGAGCAGAAACATAATATGGCCTTAAAGAATAAGGATGGTACTCTGTATCGAGATAATAATGGAGAATGTTGGGTTAACCCTTATAATCAAGAGGTTTGGGATTACTTGGTGGAGGTGGCAACCCTGGCAGCGGTAGCCGGTTTCGATGAGGTTCAGTTTGATTATATTCGATTCTCAACTGGCAAGGGAGTAGATAAGATCGATTATGGTGAAGCCGCAGAAACTACGACGAAGGAAGAAATTATTATAGAGTTCACGAAATATGCATATGAGAAGTTGAAGCCCCTTGGAATTTTTGTCTCGGCGGATGTATACGGTACGATTATCAGCAGTAGGATCGATGCTGGTTTGGTTGGGCAGAATTATGTAGAAATGGCGAAATATTTGGATTATATCTGTCCGATGATTTACCCCTCTCATTTTGGGGAGGGTAATTACGGAATAGCGAATCCTGATTTGGAGCCTAATAACATCATTCGTAAGGTTCTTACTGCTTCTAAGGATAAGCTCGAACAGATTCCAGAGGGAGAACATAAGGCAGTGGTTCGTCCTTGGCTACAGGATTTCACGGCAAGCTGGTTAAAAAATCATAAGAACTATGGAGGAGAAGAGCTACGAGAGCAAATCAAAGGTGTCTATGAAGCTGGATATGAGGAATGGCTTTTGTGGAACGCTGGTAGCTCCTATTCGGTGGAAGGCTTAGAAAAAGAATACGAGTGATTCGATTATACCCATGAATGAATTATACCTAAGGGCTGGAAAACTTGTCAGAGAAATGTATATTTATATTTGGTCTGAATATAAATATTAATATAACGTACCTGGAGGTATCAAATGGATAAGGTGTTCCGCCATAATACGAAGATTATATATTTGCTGGAGGGACTATTATTTTCCTATCTGATTACAGCATTTGTTCTGCTAATTCTATCTTTTCTTATGCTAAAGATGGATTTGTCAGGTACCGTAATCAGCGGTGGAATTAATTTTGTCTATATCATATCGGCTTTTGCCGGAGGTTTTTTTGTCGGTAAGAAGACAGAACAAAAGAAATTCATGTGGGGGCTAGCGATGGGAGTAATCTATTTTATCATCCTTATGCTAGTGTCGTTGCTTATGAACAGAGAAAGCACTTTACCCATGGGCAATTACCTTACTGTATTTATTATAAGCAGCTTAAGCGGTATGTTAGGCGGTATGATAAGCTGAAGGTTATAGTAGGATACAATAGTACATGATAGGATTGTGGTGAATCCATATTATATGGTGCCATGATCCTATTTTCATTACAAAACCCATTGTATTTTAAATATGAATTGATTATACTATTAATATCTGTACTCGAATAAAACCATTACTCAAATGGTACAAGCATAATCGTCGGTATTACAGGTTGAAAAAGATATGTTCTATAATAGGCTTAGCGATATAATATGCCAAATAAGAGCATCGATAAGTAGCTATAAAATATAAAGGATAGGTATCAATATGAAACGAATTTTTATAACAGGTGCCTCAGGCCAGCTAGGCTTGGCGCTCGAACACCTTATGGTAAATAATCAAGACTATACCATATACCGTACGGATGCTAGAGCCTCTGAGGATGGAAGAGTAATGGCATTGGATATCACAGACGAAGCGGCTGTAACAGAGGCTGTTCGTAGTGTAAAACCGGATATCATCATCAATTGTGCTGCGATGACAGCTGTGGACCTTTGTGAAAGTGAACCAGAGAAAGCATATAGCATTAATGCTTTGGGACCGAAACATCTGGCAACTGCCGCAAAGGAAGCGGATATAAAACTGATTCATGTATCAACCGATTATGTTTATGATGGAAGGGCTAATCTTCATTATATAGAAACAACAGAGCCCAATCCTTTAAGTGTTTATGGAAGAACGAAGCTGGAGGGTGATCGGTTCGTTCTGGAGCATTGCCCAAAAAGCTTTGTACTAAGAACTGCATGGGTATACGGAGAAGGTAAGAATTTTGTTCAAACCATGCTTCGACTTGCCGATCAGGGTAATATAATAAGGGTTGTTTCAGATCAATATGGAACACCGACCAGCGCCTTAGAATTGGCAAAGGTGATTCTCTTTTTAATGGAGACAGAAAGTTATGGTATCTACCATACCACTTGCGAAGGAAGTACCAATTGGCATGAGTTCGCTTTAACGATCTTTGAGATGGCAGGACGAGAGGTTATGGTAGAAGCAATTACAACCTCAGATTATCCAACGCCTGCAGTAAGACCGAAGTATTCTGTTTTGGATAATAAAGCTCTGAGAGAATTACATGGTTATTATATGAAGGATTGGAAGGAAGCCCTTAAAGAATATATGAAAGATATTTAAGACAACATATTAGCAAATGGATAATTAATATTACATTTGCATAAAGGAAAGGTGACAAATGAGATACGAAGAATTTACAATAGAAGGACGCAATGCTGTGATGGAGGCCTTCCGTTCGGGCAAAACCATTGATCGATTATTTGTTTTAGATGGTAGTAAGGATGGACCGGTGATTTCCATAGTTAGAGAAGCAAAGAAATATGACACCATCATTTCCTATGTACAAAAGGAACGGTTGGATCAGATGTCCCAAACGGGCAAGCATCAGGGCATTATCGCCTATGCAGCGGCCTATGAATATGCTGAGGTAGAGGACATCCTGAAAGCAGCTAAGGATCAGGGAGAACCACCCTTTATCATACTGTTAGATAGTATTGAAGATCCACATAACCTTGGAGCAATCATTCGTACCGCCCATCAAGCCGGAGCTCATGGAATTATTATTCCGAAACGGCGTGCAGTTGGACTTACTGCTACGGTAGCTAAGACCTCAGCTGGGGCAATAAATTATCTACCAGTAGCTAAGGTAACTAATCTATCGGTAACAATTGAAGACCTAAAGAAAGAGGGTCTATGGTTTGTCTGTGCTGATATGGAGGGTGAGATGATGTATTCCCTGAATTTGAAGGGTCCCATCGGACTAGTAATAGGTAGTGAAGGTGAAGGCGTTGGTAGGCTGATTAAGGAAAAATGTGATTTCGCTGCGAAGATCCCTATGTTCGGGAAGGTAGATTCCTTGAATGCATCCGTTGCAACAGGCGTTCTGGCATATGAAATTGTAAGACAGAGAATGACCAAATAAATGAACAAATAAATGACCAGATGAATGACTAGATGATAAGTTTCACGTTGTAAGGAGGTGCCTTTCTTGTATACAGCTGTAAACTACGATATATTTACTGATGAGGAGATAGTTGCTAGAACGCAGGATGGGGACCGTCCTGCAGCGGACTATCTGATGGAAAAGTATAAATTTCTTGTTAGGAATAAGGCTAAGGCATTATTCTTAATCGGTGGAGACAAGGATGATCTGATTCAAGAGGGGATGATTGGTCTATATAAAGCGATTCGAGATTTTGACTCAGAGAAACAAAACTCATTTTTTGGTTTTGCTGACCTCTGTGTATCAAGGCAGATTTATAGTGCAATCAAAGCCTCTAACCGGAAAAAGAACATTCCTCTAAATACATATATTTCCTTATATGCCCCGGCATATGGAGAAAACAGTGACAATGATGAAAAGGAAGCTTTGGTTGACATAATATA
>CAYMLE010000118.1:0-7696 GCA_964391115.1 uncultured Herbinix sp.
TCGACAGTTAAATGTAACAACTGACATTTTAGTACAAAAAATGCAACGATATCAAACAAATAATCAATCTCATAAATTTCAGCTTTTTAATATAATCAGCTATTTTTTAAGTGTTAAAAGAACCATTGCCGAGAATTCTATTCCCAAATCCTTTATTTCCTGATAACCATTGTATTTTTTTACGATACCTTCAATAATTTTCAAACCATAGCCATGAATCTGTTTATTTATATTCGTTATATATGATTTTGACCCTTTGCGATTAGGCATACTTGATTCCTTGCTATTAATCACTTTGATTGCTAAGTTATCACCGATATAACGCATCGAAAAGTTAATATACTTTTTCTCATTTGTACTTCTATCACAGGCTTCAATTGCATTATCTACTAAATTCGATATCAAACTCATCAAGTCAATATCCGTAATCGATAGATCTTTCGGTATATGGATATCAATTTCAGTTGCAATGCCGTGTTCATCGCAATATTTAAGCTTTTGGCTCAAGACAGCATTAATTATCTTATTATCACAAACATTAAACTTCTTGATGTTTCTATAGTTTTCAGCCAAATCCTTCATATATTTACTTGCTTTTTCTGTATCATTACTTCCAACCAAAACTCTCATTGTTTCAATATGATTGCCAATGTCATGATATAATTTATGAATCTCTGTCTGTTGATTTTCTAACTCAACATAATGATAATTAATTTTCTTTAAAAATCTATTTTCAACTTTAATAACTCTGTGTTCTGCAATTATGTTTGCTATAAGAATAATAAACACTATCGCAATTATGTAACGAAACACCAACCCCACCTGATCATTATATCCCGGAATGTACCATTCCGCAGTAATAGCTTCATATTGTTCATCCGTTAAAAACTTATTCGTTTGGGCAAGGAGGCCAAACCAAATAAAATAGGTTAAAAACCATATAGTTCTAGGAATTCGACTAAATTGAAATCTTGACTTCACATAAAAACCAAGTTTGCTTATAGCAAGCCCTACGGTAATAATGATAATTAACATACAAATATAGATTCCTATGTTTTCCCAGGATATACCGACTATTTCATAGCCAGTCATTTCATCATAAACAGTAAAGTTACCCACAAACAATAACTGATAGGGAAACAGTATTAGTGCATGAACAATTAAACAAATCGCATATATTTGATACCATCGATCCTTACATACCGTGTGTAGAAACAGAATTAACATAACTTCGCATAAAACCGTTACACTCTTAAAGATGATAACTGTTGTGCTATTCATAGCACTCGGATTATACCAGGAAACTAAAAGCTGTATTGTATCTGTAACTGGCATAAAATTCATAAAGAGAAACATCAGCCAAAAGGCTTTTTTTCTTGGTATCTTTAATTCAAACTTTGTTATGATAAAATAGTAAAAGATAAATTCTGCGGCTAAATACATGATGTAATATGTAAAAAAATGATTTAAATGATCTGTCATGCCTATCCCCCCAAGTACACCTATCATAATTCTTTATCAATAGTAATATCTACCTATTATATCACGAAATCACCTATTCTTATAGTATATAAAAAGCGTTTCCTTTGTAATAATTTTGTGATGATGTAGGTTAAGAGGAGTCATTATGCTTATGCATAAAAAAACTGGGGTATCTATAACCCCCAGTTAGTTCTTATACAATCATATACTTTTGTGCTTTTTAGCATATCTTCATCGACCAACACTTAACGTCTCTTATCGTTCAAATCTCCAATAATCCACTTTAAATAGATCCTCCCTTGCTTCTCCTTTGAATAACAGATACAGATCGTGTACTCCTGTAGCTCCAATCACCTTTGTTGTAACTTCCATCCATTGATCCTGGCCACCGGTGCAAGGAACCGGTAGAATACCTATTCTCTCACCATCGGGACGATTCAGGCGAAGCTCGACTGTTCCACTGTCCGTGGAACTTGAGACACTTGCCATAAAGGTTTTGGCCCCTTCCTCACCAAAGTCTACATTACAAACTTTGATATAGTCACCATCATCGATATGACATACATTCATTCCACCCTGGCTACATGGTTCTGTTTTGACTCCATGTGCCCATGCGATTGTTTCTGCTTCATTTCTAATATAAGGATTCAAGGTACCCACAGGAGTAACACCTTCCTTAGTCATCTGTATGGTCGGGAAGGTACCATCGGCATTATATTGGAATTCCTCAATACACACTGAGCGGTTAAAGCCTCCACCACCCGGCAGAGCCGCATTGTGATAGAAAAAGTATGATTTCCCCTTATAATCTGCCACACCAGGATGGTTTGTGAAACTACCACCTTGAGTTGGCATGATAATACCTCGATAAGTCCAAGGTCCGGTGGGGCTTGCACTGGTAGAATAAGCGATATTTTCTGGTATTCCACTGGCTGCGTATACCATATAATATAGGTCCTCCCGTTTGTAAAACCACGGTCCCTCTTCATATAAGGTTTCTCTCTTCGGATCTCCTTCACGTTTACCAAAGCCTTCCGCTGTAAGAGCTATCTGAACAATACCGGTAACGGTATCATAGGAAATCATATCTTCATTAAGTTTCACATACCAAAGGCAAGGATTTCCCCAGTAGAGATAGGCTTGACCATCGTCATCAATATAGACTGTAGGATCAATATCTCCTGTGCCTGTCTCCACAAGAGGGTGTCCTAGCGCATCCACAAATGGACCAGTTGGGCTGTCCGATACACCAACGCCAACTGCCATACCCCCATCCTTTTTGTTCGTAGGGATATAATAATAGAATTTACCATTCCGTTCGATACATTGCCCAGCCCATGCATCTCCTCTGGACCAGCTAAATTCCTCATAGGATAAAGGGGAACCATGATCCGTCCAGTTAACCATATCGGTCGTCGAAAAGCATCTCCAGTCATTCATAACAAACCAAGTGGAATTATCTTCATCATGACTCGTATATAGATAAAGAGTGTCATTATATACCATAGGGGCAGGGTCCGCTGTATATACAGTTTGTATCACTGGATTTTTTATATTTATGTTATCATGTACACTTTCTTTTTTCTCTGGTGTCATAGAAACCTCCTGTTTTATGGACAAATGTAACAGCCATCCAATTGTTATATTAGTTATATTTAGAACGCTTCTCTTAATCATCATAATATATCTAAGAGCTCTTTCGATTTATGTTTCTCCGAAAAGATAAAACAATTAACGCTTTTTAACCTTGAAATAAACTTGATATGGCTCATATCCGATATCCCGAATTCTTCTTAATGAAATACCCGGATCCTGATTCACGGTCTTGAAGAAATACCTCCAGCTTCCCCATTCTCGTTCATTTTCCATTATTATTTCAGAAGCAATATCATCATCTTCTACAAATAATATCCGCTCAGACTCACATATTCCAGCCAATACTTCTGGACCAAAGCGAAAGGCGCCAATCGTTTCATCGTCAGGAAGGGTAATAAAGCGAATTCCAATCGGAAGTAGGATACTAATCCTATCCCCATCCTGCCATTCCTGTTGTATCCGATAAAACTTCTCGCTATCCGATGTTTTGCCATGAACCTTATCATTTACATAAACCGTTGCCTCAGACATAATCCATTCTGGAATACGACAATGAATAGCAAAGGTCTTGGGAGCAGATAGCTTAATTGTAACATCATACTTTCTATAATGAGGTACATTTTCGTGAAGTGCTGTGATTTCATTTACTTCATGACTTCCAGATGTATTAGAGGAATTCATAA
The DNA here is from genome assembly GCA_964391115.1 of uncultured Herbinix sp. Taxonomy (GTDB): domain Bacteria; phylum Bacillota; class Clostridia; order Lachnospirales; family Lachnospiraceae; genus Mobilitalea. Next base: position 3,762 of record CAYMLE010000118.1, read on the forward strand.
GGCTTCCACTCATATAATCCTGACTCTGGTTAATCGTTATCTCATTTCCATCGATCACGGCACTCATCTCGGAGTTAAAAAATTGGCATATATATATGTCTTCTTGATCTTGGTAGTAAATCCCTCGGTTCAGTGCGGCATTTGCCTGTACCATGGAACCATGGCAACAAAAGAAACTATCAGTCTCCCCACTCCAATCCTTGTGTAATCCTGCTTTCATAGATAAAAAATAGGTTAGCAAACCAGTAGATGGATTCCCATGCTTACTTCCAGTCAAATAATTTTCCTGGTAATAAGCTTGTGCCATAATCCCATTGTAGAGGTTATACTCGATATAGTGCATATACATAGGGTCCTTTGTATATCGGAACAAAAACTCCGCCAACCGCATCATATTATATACGGTACAGTGTTCTTGATTCTTATCTCCCAATCGATCTTTTATCTTGTTCTTTGGCATCCATATCTCACCAGAGGTTTGTCCACCGGTAGCCAAGGAACCACGTTCCGTTACAGCACAGTTCCAATATGCCTTAACAATCAACATCCATCGTTCATCACCAGTTACCTCATAAGCTCTGGCACAGCCAAGGACTTCCGGTATGGTGGTATTGGCATGCATATTGGTCAGTGGATCTTTACCGTCCAGCAACGGTTGAAATAGTCTTCCACGGTAGTAACGATCTAGTAGCGTTTTATATTTATCATCACCGGTAATCTGAAGAAGCTCTGCCCATATCTCGAGCATCCCACCAGTCTCTACATCAAGAATATCATCAAATTTTTCTTTCGTATATTTACCGCTCCACGCAAGAAACCAATCTGCAAAATGATCCGCTACTTCAAGAGCCTTTTGGCTACCAGCATATAGATACATATCCACAAGTCCCATAAATACTTTGTGTAGCGTATATTGAGGTGCCCAGACACTCTTTCCCTCTGCTATCCAATGTAAATATTTTTCAGGAATTGGACCCACCCATTGACCGCCATTATCCTTCTGGCACTCAGCCAACTCGTCGATAATAACATCCGCCTTTGCCTTCAACTCCATATCTCCACTCATCTCATAATGGATGGCTGCAGCAGAAAGCCAATGTCCCAAAAAATGTCCTCTCAATTGGCAGACTGGAGATTCCCAACCAGTATGGGCATCCTCTGATAAACCTCTACCCGTGTATCTTCCTGCTTCCAACTTGAAGTTTATTAGGAGATTGTCGTTGGTCAACTTCATCAAATATTCTCTGTTAGCTCTTTCCCGTCGTTTCAGTTCTCCGTCTTGTACTTTTACCTGTTTACATTTTAATTCCTTCAATTGTTACACCATCCTTCTTCTCGTTTTATTCTAATACTTCACCTTAGCGCTGGAAAATATCCTCGCGTTATTTTGAAAGATCACATTTTGCATAAATCAGTATATGAAAATATTGTAGTATATTAGGTCACAAGGGACAATGATATATCCCTCAAACCTATTGATATATCTTAAGAATAGAATTAAATGAAAGGGAAGTCGTTATCTTCCAGCAATTTAGAATTATTTTTACAAAATTAGTTTGCAAATACAGAAATTTATGATATCCTTAACTTACTTTAATAGAAGCAGAGTAGGATTATGTGCGTTAAGTGCCAGTTGAACAGGGAGTTGTCAACCGGACGAAAAGGAAACTTGCGGTACATAGTTCGCATCCCGCTGCTACATTTCAGATAATCAAATATTCTATGTTTGATTTTATCTCTTTTTGTAGTAGAGGAACTTACAAAGGAGGTATTTTTTGTGCAAAAAATTATTTATTTATTTAATGAATCTTACAAGGAATTAAAAAATGTAAGATGTCTCACTGCGATCGCCATGTTTGGAGCAATATCGATTGCAATAGGAAGTTTAACGTTAGTAATCGCCGATTACTTAAAACTTGGTTTTTCATTTCTACCGAACCAATTTGTCTTTTTCCTATTTGGACCTTTCGTAGGCGGAGCTTATGGTGCTGCTATGGATATATTAACATTCATAGTGAAGCCTACCGGAGCCTTTCACCCAGGATTTACTTTGAATGCAATGTTAACTGGAATAATCTACGGCTTAATCCTATACAAAAAGCCCGCTAGTTTGACCCGTATCTTTGCAGCCAATGTACTAAAGATGATAATTATTAATTTCCTTTTAACAACTTATTGGATTACCACTTTAACAGGTGCTAATTTCTTTGTAATTCTTCCGCCAAGAGCAATCAAAGCATTGATTATGCTGCCGATTGAAACTATATTATTCTATTCGGTTGTTAAAGGGGTTGAAGCAAGCGGTATTATAAAGTTGTTATATGGGAAGCGAATATAGGTCGTTTCACTATATCTATAGAAAAACTCAATTTATCTATTATTAAAAAATGGCTTGCTACTATTAAAAGTGCAAGCCATTTTTTTGTATTAGATTATATATTGTTTTTTTCTGTTATCGTCATTGCTTATTGAAAGTACCAATAATCAATCGAAAATCCTTCGCCATCAAATACAAAGACCAAATTATGCTCCCCTGTAATTGTCTGTAAAAGCTCCACTGTAATTTCTTGATATTCCTCTGAAGCACTTGGCTTAACTTCCAGTAATCCAACAACCTCACCCTTTAATTCATCAAGGCGAACCTGAATTGCACCAGTTGTCTCTTTGGATGCTTTTATCGCAGCAGTAAAGGATTTTGCTCCATTATCACCAAAGTCAGCACCATAAACAGCGATCCAGTCTCCTGCTTGAATATCGGTTACTACCATGTTGCCGGTACCCGTGCTGGCGTCCTTACCATTAGCAAGTTCAGTATTAACTCCAGCCATCGTTCCTATGGTTTCTGCTTCTGTTCTGACAAAAGGATTTAAGCTCTTCACCTTATCTACACCTGTTTCAGTACCTGTGATTACTGCTAGTGTTCCATCTTCATTGACCGTAACGGCATCAATGTTGGTAGAGCGATATCCAGCAGAACGACCAAGGCGTTTATCAATGAGCTGGGAATGGTATGCAATATACAATTGGCCCTTGAATTCAAACATACAATGATGATTATTACCACCTACGCCAAAGAAAACTTCTGGGTTCTGTAGGATAGATGCTTGTAAAGTAAAGGGTCCCATAGGGTTTTTACTGGTCATATAAATGATCTCACCACTATTAAATCCGTACTTTTCTGTACCTTCTGCATCCACATTAAAGTTAGAGCAGTAGGAATAATAATAGGTGTCACCAATTTTATTAATTCCAGAATCCTCAAATAGATAAGGAACATCAATGCGAATCGGTTCACCAACGATGCTTATCATATCAGCCCCTAGTTCCACAACGCGAGCAGTTCCTGGATCCGAGAATTTACTGTCAGGTATTCCACCACCAAAATATAAATATGCTCTTCCATCATCATCAACTAAAACTGCAGGATCAAACAACCAAGCCACATTCCCGCAATTTGGTGTCCGCCTAGATATCAATGCACGATCAATGGGATCTACAAAAGGTCCAATTGGGCTGTCGGAAGTTAATACACCGATACCATTTCCGCCATTTGCAAAATAAATGAAAAACTTATCTTGGCCATCCATCACCTTATGGGCAACCGCAGGAGCCCAAGAATTGCCTCCCCACTTAGCGGCACCACCTTGACCTGCTGCCACAACAGCACCATGATCCGTCCAGTTTACCAAGTCGTCTGAGGATACGACATTTAAGGTATTAATATTACCATAGGTATTCGTAATGATCTTTCCATCCGCATCAAAGGTTGGAGTATCCCCTGTCATATACATATATACACGATCGTTATAAATCAAAGCATAAGGATCTGCACCAAAGCGTTGGATCATCAAAGGGTTTTTATGACCAAAGGGTTTTAGGGTTTCTGTTAATTGAATATTTTCCTGAACCTCTTCTAGGTGGAACAGGTGGAGGTG
>CAYMLE010000118.1:7706-8550 GCA_964391115.1 uncultured Herbinix sp.
AAAATAGACATGATTTTACCTCCTAATATCTTTTGTTATTTATACCTTCTGAAAGTATACATTATGTTCATTGTAGTATAAAGACTTCCTTGATGCAATGAAATAAAATAGTTAATAGTTGATGTATCCTATTATTTATGAGATAAAACTATCTCTTACAACTTATATTGTTATTTAAGCCATTGATTGTTCTCAAGAAATTCGTTACAAGGATCATTCCCTCGGATTCTAAGCAAAGCATCCTTCATCGTGATGCCGTTGGGTGGCACTGTGTCAAGTCGGTCCAATCCGATTGGCTGATCATGAGATATGATTTCAGCGATAGGTCATTGAGAATAAGCGAGACCGGCAATTCCACCATTATAATCTAGTAACTCATCCTGCTTAAGTTCCTGAAATTCATTATTCATTGATTCCTACCTGCTTTTTATTTCCATTATAGTGCCTGATAATAATCAGCTGATACTGAAGTTATTCCAGTTGGTGTTGGTATTGGAGCTAATGTCGGAATATATAAAGAAATTGAAGAGTACTCTACTAGAATTTGCCGATATAGTTACTTATTGTAAAACTATATGCAATGTATCTTGATAAACTATATCCTATTACACACAATAAAATACAAATTAATATGAATATATATATTTTAATATATTTTTCTTCATGCCCCTTTTTTAATTCAAATTTTTTTAAAAATTTCATTAATAATCATTCCTTTTTATGGCGAATTTAGTTATCAGTTATGCAGAAGTTGCCTCTTCGTACATTCAAATTCACTTTCTAACCATTTCAATGGATCGCTTGTATTTATTCATCATTTTTATGGTTTCAACTGTATCAGTTA
>CAYMLE010000119.1:0-5263 GCA_964391115.1 uncultured Herbinix sp.
TCAAGATTCATCTCACTTACATTAATGCGGTTTGCGATCTGCGCCTTAATAATGCGCACATCATTATAAGATAAAAACTGATCCCTACTTTCAAAATATCGCAAGGAAAAGGCACTGTTAGCCTCGCGATAGGATTGTTGTAAGTCTCGGGCACGAGGAACAACCCGGCCAATACCACCAAAATAATGTACTCTATCATCGCAGATACGAATTAGTAAATTGCACAATTCCCGAGTTAATTCATTCAGCTGCAATTCATTTTCACCCAAAAGTATAAACGCCCAGCCATCCATACCACGCTCAAATACATTAATGTCGGAAAATCTTCTTAGAGCTTCCACCATCTTTGCTTCACATTGTACTATCTCATTCGAATATTCATACATGTCCTCCTGAACTTTGAATTGAAATAGCATAACACAATAAATGCTTGCTACCATATTGATACCAAGCTCCTCTTGTTGTTCAATAATCTGTGAAAGAGACTTTTTCCCACTAACGATAGCATCAAAGAAATTCTTTCTCTTTTCACCTTGTTTCTGATAAATCAGAAGCTGATACTGCTCCAGCATCTGTTTTTCATTCCGTTCCTTTTCGATTGCTTCAGCCGCATTCTTTACCGCTGCCATCAGCTTAACCGATGTTACTGGTTTTAGTAGGTATTCACTGATGCCGATATCGATTGCTTGCTGTGCATATCCAAAATCGCTATATCCACTAATAATGATGATTTTTAGTTGAGGCATATCTTTTTTTAATAGTTTACTTAGCTCAAGACCATCCATAAATGGCATCTTTATATCTGTAATCAGAATATCCGGCTGTTCTCTTATGATCATCGGATAAGCCAATTCACCGTCACTTTCATCCCCGACGATTTCGAAACCCTCTTCTTCCCAATGGATTTTGTTCTTGATACCTTCTCGTATTACAATTTCATCTTCCACTAGATAAACCTTATACATAATATCCTCCCAGACAATATCATCAAAATAATTGTCTATTTGTAATCAAACCAACAGTAGTGAGTTCGAGTTTAATAAATTACTATATATGTATTAGATGCCACAAGATTACATTAATAGTAACATATATCCATTCAGAAAAAAATACAATTCGAACGATTATAAAAACTACCGGAAGGTGAGAACTGGACAAGCTAAAAACGGCAGATTGTTGAAGTATTACTCCTGCAATCTGCCGTCAGTTTCTTTTCTATATCAATATATAGTTCAGTACACTTAGTTCTACGAAATTATTTTGTTGTTGACTTAAGTCTGTTCCTACGTCCCTATTTTACTGTCTCAAATGCTGCATCTAAGGCAGCAATGAGGTCCTCGACTTTTTCAATACCGATGGAAAGACGAATTGTATTTGGCTTAATGCCCTGATTCAACAATTCTTCAGCCGTTAATTGGGAATGTGTCGTGCTTGCAGGATGTATGACCAAGGATTTTACATCGGCTACGTTCGCAAGCAGCGAGAATATCGCCAAATTATCGATGAACTTCTGCGCTTTTTTATCATCTCCCTTGATCTCAAACGTGAAGATGGAACCACCGCCGTTCGGGAAATATTTCTGATACAAATAATGACTTGGCTCGCTTTCCAAAGAAGGATGGTGAACCGTCTCAACCTGCGGATGCTTTGCCAGATAGCTTACAATCTTCAATGCATTCTCAACATGGCGCTCTATGCGCAGAGACAGGGTTTCCAGTCCTTGAAGAAAGAAAAACGAATGAAAGGGGGATAATGACGATCCAGTGTCGCGAAGTAGGATTGCCCGGATATATACTGCAAATGCTGCTGGACCTACCGCGTCAGCAAAGGAAATACCATGATAGCTTGAATTTGCTTCTGAAATCCACGGATATTTTCCCGATCCTTTCCAATCGAATTTGCCACTGTCAATGATAACTCCGCCAACCGATGTTCCGTGCCCACCAATAAACTTTGTTGCCGAATGTATTACAATATCTGCGCCATAATCAATCGGTCTAACCAGATAGGGGGTCGCGAAGGTGGAATCAACCACCAGCGGTATCTTATGCTTATGTGCTATCTTGGCAACTTCCTCAATATCTATGATATTGGAATTGGGATTACCAAGGGTTTCAACCAGGATTGCCTTTGTATTATCCTGAATCGCTGCTTCAAAAGAGCCTTCCACATCGGGATCTACAAAGGTAGCGGTAATGCCTGTCGAAAGCGGCAGAGTGTGTGCCAACAAATTATAGGTTCCTCCGTAAATCGTCTTGGCAGCGACAATATGTTCGCCACTTTTTGCGAGGGCCAGGATCGCGTAGTTTATGGCTGCTACACCAGATGCAACTGCCAGGGCGGCCACTCCGTTCTCAAGCGATGCGATTCTTTTCTCAAAAACATCCTGCGTTGGGTTGGTTAATCTACTGTAGATATTGCCGGCGTCACGCAAACCGAAACGGTCAGCTGCATGCTGTGAATCGTGAAATACATAGGATGTGGTGGCATAGATTGGGACTGCTCTTGCATCCGTAGTGGGGTCTGGCTGTTCCTGCCCTATGTGTATCTGCTTCGTTTCAAAACTCCAGTTATTCGAATCCTTGATATTTGACATAATATAATCCTCCCTTATTCTTTATTGATACTATGTTGTTTGCTTCTTGGGTTTATTATAAATTCAAAGGGGGGTGGTGTCTAATACATGAAAATGATACTTACTTATAGATTAATCCTATAGGTCCGGTAGGAAATGCTATGTACTAGCTTGTGTTAATAGGTGTTAAGATATTTTTTTATTTCCTCAATATACAGATTTCCCATTTTACTGAGCAAGGTGTTCTTACGGATGATATAACCGATTTCCATTGTACGAATCGGATCCAGATCCTCCGCTTCAAAGGAAACTGCCACATAATCACTACCATTTAGTTCCTCGCAGATAATTCCGGAGCATAAGGTATAGCCATTTAATCCAACCATCAGATTAAGCATAGTCGCACGGTCACATGCCTTAATTGTCCTTGGATACTCATTCGTACTAAGGATTTCCTCGGCAAAATAGAAGGAGCTATTATCTCCCTGTTCAAAGGACAGGCAAGGATATTCCTCCAACTGTGAGAATCGAATGGACTTCTCCTTCGCCAAGGGATGTCCCTTCCACAGATAGACATAGGCCTTGCAATCAATCAGCTTGTGAAATTCAAGATCATTGCCCGTGAGTAGCTTGGTGATAATTTTTCGATTAAAATCACTTAGGTATAGAATCCCTATTTCACTTTTCAGTGTGCTGACATCATTGATAACATCCTTTGTCTTTGTTTCCCGTATGGCGAACTCATATATTGAAGTATCAAAGGTTTTTACCATCTCGACAAACGCCTTTACTGCAAAGGAATAGTGCTGCGTGGAAACTCCGAATTTTCTTTTTAAGTTTCCTGATGTACCATACTTTTCAAGAATTGATTCATACTGACTGTATAGCTGACGAGCATAAAGCAGAAATTCCATACCGTCATTGGTTAGGCTGACTCCTCTTCCACTTCGATTAAAAATTGTTATGCCCATTTCCTTCTCAAGCTCTTTAATTGCACTCGTAAGAGAAGGCTGAGCTACATAAAGTTGCTCAGCCGCTTTGTTAAGTGAACCTGTTTCAGAAATCATAATAATATAACGTAGTTGCTGTAAGGTCATGATCATTCTCCTATTAAGGTTAGCTAACTATAAAATCCATATCAATTAGCCCTATATAACCACATTCGCTCTATTTATTTAGTATGAATTCTAGCATAGTTAATCCGTTATATCAATAACATTCCTAAGGCTCAATCATCTATGCAATTCATTGAGTATTTATCGTCGAGTACTTGTTCGTCTTCTATTCCTGGATCAGCCAATAGCTCAACAAGATCAGTTTTTTATTTGACTTTCTTATTATGATATACATCGATAACAATAGAGCAAATAGTCGAACTAAGGATCGCAGTAAGTAGCATCAAACCCATAACAAATCTGCCCAATGCCTGAAAACCTTCCGATGGGGCACTGTATGTCGTAATAAAATAATATATCATAATAGGAAACATAATAATTACTGGAATATATTTAACATATCGCTTCTTCTTAAAAAATAAATTCAATAAACAAGTTACCAATATTGAAATTATTGATATGATTACGAAAATTTCCATAGAACAAAACTCCTCTCTTGTATATGTTATTTTAGGTAATTGCGAAACTCTATAGTTATTGTCTTGTATGAACAACAAATACATATTCCTCCGCTCCAACGCTCATTCCGCTTAACTTCCGCTCCAGAACAGTATCTGTTGTTCGTACAATGCCTACAATTTACAAGTTTCGCAATTACCTAATATGTTATTTACAATTAGACGATTTGAATCCTTGTTTTGTTCCTGAGGACATAAAGGAGGTCAACTCTTCTTATTTCTGTGCTAGTCGGGTAGCTCCTTGTTCAATTATCGACAGCATAAGATCACAATTGAATCGAGTTATTTCTGTACGTTCAAATGGGATTGCCCCTACCTATATTGGTTATAGAATTTAATTTAATTCAGCCAATTTAGCTAATGCCTCATCCTGCATTCTATATCCTGTCCATTCCTCCATTGGAATGGAACCTATATTTTTGTAAAATTGAATGGACGGCTCATTCCAATCCAGGCAGGACCATTCTAACCTACCACACTTTCTTTGTACTGCAAGTTTCGCAAGAAATGAGAGCATAGTCTTACCGATTCCCTATCCTCTCATATCTGGCTTAACATATAAATCCTCCAGATAAATGCCCGGTTTTCCCAGAAAAGTTGAGAAGTTATGAAAGAATAATGCGAAAGCCACTGGTTTGTTTTGATATTCCCCGATAACCACCTCAGCCATTTTTTGTTCAAACAGAGAATTCTTCAAACTATCTTCAGTAGCGACAACATCATTCAACATTTGTTCATAGTCGGCTAACTCCCTTATAAACTCTAGAATGATCGGTATATCTTTTTCCTCCGCAAATCGTAATTTGAAGTCTTCTAGCTTTGTATCTATTAGCATATTTCCTCCTTCTACCTATCTTGAACTACAGATAAACATATCACTGTTAATGTTGGTTAATTGTAATAGAGGCGTAACCAAAATTCAAATTACATATTACAGCCACGCCAATAATTAAGATCCCTGATATTAGAAACCACGATTTATACCTACTTTATCTGCGAAAACTCCAGAAAAGATTAATCCGATCGGTATTGCTAGAGATTAATATATGCTATAC
>CAYMLE010000119.1:5273-8492 GCA_964391115.1 uncultured Herbinix sp.
TTCTGGATACCGATCTTCTCGATGAGAAAAAAACGAGAGAAAGTAACTTAGGCCCGATTGCACAGTTTAAAAAATGTAAGAATTATATCAAGATTTGGTAACATCTAAATCATAGCGTTATTAACTGCCGTGTCACTTTGACATGGCAGTTTTCTCCTCATAAAATAACATCATATCATACCGATATTGACATTATTCCTAGTTGAATGCTACTATATATAATTGAGAATAACAAGAACAAGTAAATCATGTACCTGAAGGGGTAAAGGAGTACTTCAGAGATATCACGAATTTATAGAAGGAGCAATTATGAATTTAAAAATATTATACGAAGATGCTCATATGATTGTAGTAGAAAAACCTCCCAAGATTCCTTCGCAGAAGGATAAAACAGGGGATAAAGATATGTTGACTTATGTAAGTGAGTATCTACAGTCCAAATATCCAGACGCAAAATCTCCATATGTTGGATTAATTCAGCGATTGGACCGCCCGGTTGGTGGTGTCATGGTTTTTTCGAAAACAAAAGTAGCTACTCAAAAGCTTTCGGAGCAGATACAACAAAAAGAGATGGGGAAGGTTTATTACGGTGTTGTCTGCGGTGTTCCAGAAAATAGTCATGATGTTTTAGTGGATTTTCTGCTCAAACAAAGCAAAACCAATTTGTCGAAGGTTGTATCAAAGGGTACAGGTAATGCAAAGGAGGCTATCTTAGAATATGACCTAATGGAAACTTTGGATACCCCTGAGTATGGGACTTTATCTCTCCTTAAAATTATATTAAAGACGGGCAGACATCATCAAATTCGAGTACAGCTTTCCAATGCACAATTACCCTTATGGGGTGATACCAAATATAATCCGGCATTTACAAAACAGAACGAATGGACACAGGTTGCCTTATGGGCAAGAGCATTAACCTTAGTGCATCCAAAAACCAAGAAATCCTTTACCTTTCATTCTTCACCAAAAGACCATTATCCATTTACTTTATTTGAAAAAGTATAAAGTATAATCGGAGGCTCCATTAAAAAAACCTGATTTCAAATACTATAATGATTTGAAATCAGGTTTTTATATGTTTCCATTTACACTTTCATCTGATCATCATCAGCAACTGCCCAAATAATCAAACTTCATTCAAAAAACTTCTAAGCGAAAGACTCTATTTTCTCTTGGTCCCTACATAAGATCCCATACCACCCGAAACGTTGATAACATGAAAGCCCTGTTTTGTTAGTGCTCTCGTTGCGCTTCCACTTCTCCCGCCTGATTGACATATAATATAGTAAGTCTTTTCTTTCTTTATAAATTTATCTGGATTCGATAACAGATTGCCCATTGGTATGTTTTTAGCAGACCGTAAGCTACCCGAATTATACTCAAAGGGTTCTCTTATATCGATTATTTCTACTTGTCCAATTAAACTGTCAATATCATTTACATGAATTACGTTGCCTACATCTCTCTTTAAAAAGTTTAACATATTTTCTCCTCCTGAATTTTGAATTTCATTTATGTTTTTTGTACTTCATTTCATTTTTATTATTGTAACTTCATTTGTTTTTTGTACTTCATTTTATATTTATTTATTGTAACTTCATTTGTTTATTGTAGTTCATTTCATTTTTATTTATTGTAACTTCATTTATTTATTGTAACTTCATCTTTGTCTTCCTATATATTATGTTTATTATGAGAAAATATCTGTGACTATATCACGCTACTATATTATTACTGCTTATAAATCCATTGTTGTGCTTATTAATTCCCAATAAAAATCCGCTTTAAACCTTGTGAGCTTAAAGCGGATTCTAATCCGATATGTATACTTTTTATGATAATTTCACTTGATCCAATTCTTCTATTAAAGCAGGAATTATCTTGTAGAGATCACCTACAATACCATAATCGGCCACCTCAAAGATTGGAGCGCTTTCACTGGTATTAATTGCGATGATTTGTTCCGAATTCTGCATTCCAGCAACATGCTGTATCGCACCAGAGATACCACAAGCTACGTATATCTTTGGTTTCACTGTTGTTCCAGTCTGTCCTACCTGATATGCATGATCTATCCAACCTGCATCCACGGCCGCCCTAGAAGCAGCTACACATCCACCTAACTTATCGGCCAACTTCGTTAGTAAGCTAAAGCCTTCTTCCCTACCGAGGCCCATTCCACCTGCCACAATTACTTCTGCATCTACTAATGAGATTGTATCTTTTAGGGTCTTTACGACTTCAATTACTTTCGTTCTGATATCCCCGTCTTGGAACGTGGGATTTAATACAATCACCTCACCCTTATTATCCGGTGTATAGTTGGCTTTTTCCATTACACCTGCTCTAACCGTGGACATTTGAGGTCTATGATTTGGGCAAACAATGGTCGCCATTAGGTTTCCACCAAAGGCAGGTCGTGTCTGCATGATTTTTTTGTCTACCGGATCAATCTCTAGATTCGTACAATCCGCAGTTAAACCTGTGTTGGCTTTTACTGCTAGACATGGACCTAAATCTCGTCCGATATGAGTTGCACCCAATAAAACTATTTCTGGTTTGTAGGTCTCAATCGCTTCATATATCACCTTTGTATAACCATCGGTTGTATATTTCTCTAATTCTTTTGCATCTGCCACATACACTTTATCTGCACCATAAGCAAATAATTCATCCGCAAGTCCTTCGATTTCATAACCACATAAAATAGCGCAAAGCTCACAACCAACTTCATTTGCTAGTTTTCTACCTTCACCTAATAACTCGATTACTACTGGCATAATCTTGCCTTCCCGTTGTTCTGCAAAGACCCATACACCTTTATAATCACTGAAATCCTTTTCTTCTCTGATCTCTTCTGTTTTTTCAATTGCATCAAAAGGACATTTTTCTATACATACTCCACAGCCAGTGCAATTGCTTCCAATGACAGCCAATTTATTCTCCATAGTAATCGCTTCGAAAGGACAGTTCTTTACACAGATGGAACAACCCTTACATTTTTCTTTGATAACATTAATAGCCATTTTTTCCATCTTCCTTTCTATATATAATGGTTTTCTTTCAATTTACCAATTACAGTTGCAGACATCTCCTGTATCGAACCGCTTAACATCATTCCTTTTCCTTTAACCGGTGGTGTAAAGGAACGTAGTACCTGTGTTGGTGAAGCATTTAATCCGCAATCCTTAGGATCCAGTTCTAAGTCTTCATGAT
>CAYMLE010000120.1:0-8288 GCA_964391115.1 uncultured Herbinix sp.
CAAATTATTGTTAATCAATTTACAAAGTATACCATGTTATAATATTATTGTCAAAGGGTTTACTAATCCTCTAAACTATAGGGTTTACTAGTTGATTTACTAACCTTAAAGAGTAAACATAGCATAATGACAATAATTATCCCTGCAATAAAAATCATGTACTTGGTAAAGGTTTATGTTATACTATACTAAATATTGTCAACCATTATAATGATATCTAAAAAAGGAGTACGCCATGATTTATACAAAAAGGGTTGTATCCCAACCTTTCCATAAAAAAGTATACTATTCCACACTTCTGCTGCTCATTATGCTCATGCTAAGTGGATGTTCTAAGTATTTTATAGCTGATAAAGAGCCCCTTAATAAGGGAAACTCTGATTTGAATCCCGCTACTGCCATAGATGACAGTATCCATCAAGGCAATACATCTTCTAATGAAACACCAGTACTCGATGAACAACCAACCCCAGAGCCACATTTCATTCTTTATCCAGATGGTGAAACCCTGGAAACGAGAATTAATACCCCAAAGGGCTATCACAGATTATCCTCTGCATCAGAGGAACTAGCCACCTTCTTACGAACATTTCCCCTGAAGCCAAATAACAGTCCTGTTTTATTATATGACGGAAATGAAAAAAATAACCAAAGCAACCATGTCGCTGTCTTTGACATGGATATTGGTGACCGAGATCTACAGCAATGTGCAGATTCCATTATGCGCATCTATTCTGAATATTATTGGTCGCAGGGTGAATATGATCACATCGCCTTTCATTTAACAAATGGTTTTTTGATGGAGTATACGAAATGGCGAGACGGTAACCGACTTGTCGTGGAGGGTAATGACGTATCCTGGAGCAAACAGAAAGATTATGATGACTCTTATGAATCCTTTCGTCAGTACCTCAATATGGTCTTTGCTTATGCAGGTACCTTATCGCTGACACAGGAATCTGATCCGATCTCCCTGGATGATATAAAGCCGGGGGACCTTTTCCTACAGGGTGGTAGTCCGGGCCACTGTGTCATGATCGTGGATATTGCTGAGGATTCCTCTGGTAACCGATCCTTCCTGCTAGCACAGGGCTATATGCCAGCACAAGAGTTTCACATACTGGTAAATCCCCTTCACGATGAAGACCCTTGGTATTATGAGGATGAGCTTACCTATCCATTCCTAACTCCCTCCTGGACCTTCAAGGAAGGCTCCCTGGTTCGTTGGGGTGAATTCCCTATGACTAGTGCAGATTCGAATCAATCGCCTTCCCTCGATAACACAGAGCCCTCAGACGAGGGGGCCTTTGAAGCGGTTTCCGATACAAAGGATAATGAAACAAACAAATCTTCTGGTAGTGCTATACCAGCTATGTCCAATCAGGCGAATCTTAGTAGCTCAGATAAAAATCAAGTAACCTTACTTGCTGTCGGCGATAATCTAATTCATATCGAAGTAGTGAAGAGCGGTAAAAGAGTAGATGGTACCTATAATTTTGACCATCTCTATGCTAATCTGGTGGACGATATCTCTGCTGCCGATATCGCGGTAATCAATCAAGAGACGATCCTTGGTGGCGATAATTTTACTTATTCCGGCTATCCAAACTTTAATTCCCCTACAGAGATTGGGGATGCCATTGTAAAGGTCGGATTTGATGTAGTTCTGCATGCTACCAATCATACTATGGACAAGGGTGTTAAGGCCATCCATAACACCTTCGAATATTGGGCTGAAAATCCTGAAATTATGGTTCTTGGTATCAATGAAAGTCAAGAAAAACGAGATACGATTCCAATTGTTGAGAAAAATGGTATACGAATTGCGATGCTAAACTATACCTATGGATTAAATGGTTATCAGGTTCCAAACGGTATGCCTTATCTGATAAACCTTCTTGATAAGAAGAGTATGAAAACGGATATTGAAAAAGCGAAAGAACTAGCCGATTTCGTTATTGTATATCCACACTGGGGAGCGGAATATGTATATCAACCCGTATCCATGCAAAAGGAGCTAGTAGAATTTTATTATGACTTGGGCGTCGACTTGGTCATAGGCACCCATCCCCATGTTCTGGAGCCTGTGGAATGGATTGAAACAGATCCGGGCCATCGGATGTTGGTATATTACTCACTGGGTAATTTTCTCTCATACCAGAAGGAAGCGCCACGAATGCTTGGGGGCATGGCAACAGTAACCATCACTAAGGATGACTCTGGCACCTATATTAGCGATGCAGGAATTACTCCTATTGTCACTCATTATGAAATTGGACCTCTGGATTATAACTATGGTCTATTCAAAATCGAGAATTATACACCCGATCAGGCTCTCCTTCACGGAGTCTCTCAAATTGCTACCCAGGGTGAATTCAACTACGACGATACACTGGCTTTAGCAAAACAAGTATTAGGTCCTTGGTATATACCAGAATAAGTACGCTTACCTAAGAAAACGCTCTCGCATTGACTTGAATTTATAGTTTTTTTGCATAAAAAATAAGATTGGCTAAAAAGGTATCTCCCTCAATGGAGGTACGTTTTAATCAATCTTATTTTCTTTCATCTACCCTCTTGCTTCCCCTACTTCGTTCCTCTGGTCTATACCTTCTCTAGTACCAACCTTTTACAGATTACCAACTTTTAGTTAATTTGTCAATGATATTGTGATTAGGTCATATAAATTCGTCACATTGCACAAATACCAACTTGTTCGCAATCTCTACTTCTATTAGCTGTTACGATATCCGTTGGGATATTTACTCTGCCAATGGAAGGAATCTTCACACATTTTCTCGATTCCACGCTCTGCCTTCCACCCTAACTCATTCATGGCTTTCGTTGGATCTGCGAAGGTTATGGGAATATCACCGGATCTTCTTGCTGTCACAATATAGGGTAGCTTCTTATTACAAGCCTTCTCATAGTTATGAATCACTTCCATTACACTATATCCAACTCCGGTACCCAGATTATAGGTTACCAGGCCAGGTTTATGGTTTAGTTTTTCGATTGCTTTAATATGCCCAATTGCTAGATCTACAACATGGATATAATCACGGACTCCCGTACCATCCGGTGTATCATAATCATCTCCAAAAACATTGATTTTCTCCAGAACCCCTGCTGCCACCTTAGCGACATAGGGTACCAGATTATTTGGAATTCCATTGGGATCCTCTCCGATTTCACCACTCTCATGAGCGCCGATTGGGTTAAAGTATCTCAGTATAGCTATATTCCAGGAGGAATCCGAGGCATACAAATCTCTAAGTATATCTTCAATCATTAGCTTTGTTCTACCATAGGGATTCGTAGCGGAAAGCGGAAAATGCTCCTGAACAGGTACTGTTGCCGGATCCCCGTAAACCGTAGCTGAGGATGAAAACACAAGATTTTTAACTCCCACCTCCTGCATTACCTGAAGAAGTGTTAGTGTTCCATTTACATTATTCTCATAGTATGTTAACGGTATGGTGCAGGATTCACCCACCGCCTTTAATCCCGCAAAATGAATTACTGCGTTGATCTTCTCTCTTTGAAATATCTCTAGTAGCGCTTTTCGATCCAGTATATCGGTTTCATAGAACTGAATCTGCTTACCTGTTAGTTTCTCTACCCTTAGTATCGCCTCTTTACTGGCATTTGACAGATTATCAACTACCACAACCTCATATCCAGAATTCAATAGCTCCAGGTCTGTATGGCTGGCTATGTATCCTGCTCCACCGGTCACTAATATTTTCATAGTTAGCCTCCTCTTATTTAAAATGATAATGATTCATTTTCTATAATACATGAATTGATCTTAGGACTTTTCTCTATTCTACATTATAATAATGATTTTGAAAATAGAATCATGCAATTTTTTACAACGGACCCAATATTATCTTCATGAAAACAATATCTCCTTATGATACACTATACTATATGAATAAATGCTCATCCTTGAATTACAGAATAACACGACCCTTACTTACATAATATTTACACCGATTGACTAGAAAGAAGCGAACCTCATGAAAATAGTTACATACCTTTGCACCCTAATCATGGGTGTCCTTTTTATTACTGCTAGTTTGCCCTCCCGTGA
This sequence comes from uncultured Herbinix sp., assembly GCA_964391115.1. Lineage (GTDB taxonomy): Bacteria > Bacillota > Clostridia > Lachnospirales > Lachnospiraceae > Mobilitalea. Next base: position 4,097 of record CAYMLE010000120.1, read on the forward strand.
TTCACATACCACCTCTGATTTAGCGGTTTCGCAATGGAACGACTTTTCCACAAGAAAACCTACTTCAACGCCTTCCACAACAGAAGAACTCCCTCATTCGGAGGAAACAGAGGAACCAGGAGAAGCCCTGCTGATCCGGGATGTTACCATATCCTTAGGTGAAGATCTTCATGCGGTGACGAATAAACTAGGAGTTCCGAACCGTATTGTTGATACCGAATACAATTTTGATTATTACGTATATAACAATGATTATCGTCGACTGTTGTTTATCGCTGTTAGAGCAGATAAAGTGGTCGGTTTTTATACGGATTCTGACGAGTTTATGTTTCATGGAATATCCCCACAAACGGATCTCAACTCAGTAAATAAAGCCCTCGACAAAAACTATACCATGAATGAAATCCTAACTTATCACACGGCTGAATATACTGCTAAAATTCTTCTCGATACCGTGGAATCTGAAACCGTTACTGGCATCTATGTACTGGATAATTCGCTTGAGTTAGGGGAATACCCCCTGTCAGTTAGCAGAAACATTGAGCTTTTAAACTTTGATCTTATTAATTCCATAAGAGCTCGCCATAATCTACCACTGTTATCTTGGTCTTCCACTGCCGCTAAGGCTGCTAGAAGGCACTCAAAGGATATGGCCGAAAATGACTACTTTGATCACATTTCACTCTTTGGTAATAGTCCTGGCGATCGACTGAGAGAGGAAGGTCAAAACTACACGCTCATAGCCGAAAACATCATCGCGGGTTATGGAACTGCCATACTGTCCAATCATGCTTGGTATACCTCTCTAGCCCACAGAAACAACCTATTAAACCCGGAATATACTTCTGTTGGAGTTGGCTTTGTCTACTTAGAAGATAGTCCTTATAAAACCTACATGACCCAAGAATTTTATCGCTAATTCCTATCCTTTAGTCTTTCATAAAAATCTCAATTATACTATTTCTCATTATAAGTGTCTCATATTCTATTACTTATATGAAACATTTCTTTTTCTACATTCTCTCATCTAGCATAACCGTCTTATGATTTCTCTCCTTGTGACAGAATCTAAGGCGGTTATTCTCTACTTGATAATGAGGGGGATATCATATATTCTAATAGAGAGATAACCACCTTATTAGGTGAAGTCCATTTTATTATAAAGGTTGTGATTCTTTTGGACCATATGTTATTCCAAAAAGTATGTGATGAAGTAATCGGGCAAGAGATGGGACTAAACGGAATTGGGACCCTCAGTGAGAAAACCGTTCATTCCGTATTAAAGAACTACCTATCTCCTGATGATAAATACCATGAGGTTAGAGTAAATGGATTTATTGCAGATATATGCACTGAAACCGATATTATAGAGATACAAACCCGAAGCTTTGATAAACTAAGAAGAAAGCTTCAAGCATTCTTATCCCAATATCCTGTAACAATTGTGTATCCTATCCCCCATGTTAAGTATCTTCGGTGGATTAATCCACAAACCGGAGAGATTAGTGCACCTCGCAAATCCCCGAAACGTGGTACTCCATACTCTATCTTCCCGGAGCTATATAAGATAAAGAACTACCTAACTATGCCAAATCTAAAGCTCACTATTATTATGCTTGATCTGGAGGAATATCGTTATCTGGATGGTTGGAGTCAGGACAAGAAGAAGGGTTCCAGTCGTTGTGACCGAATTCCTTCCCATCTTTATGAGGAGATACATATCAATCGTCCTTCCGATTATCTCTTCTTTGTACCAGACACCCTAAATGAGACCTTTACATCGAAGGATTATAAAAAGGTCTCCGGTCTATCCCTTTCCAACGCTCAGACCGCACTAAATATCCTCTATTTCCTTGGTTGCGTGGATCGGGTTGGTAAACAAGGAAACGCTTATCTCTATAGTCGTTCGAATATATAACGTATTTGAAGCCATAGCTTATTGTTTTTGTAAAACTGTGGTATACTGTTAATAATTCATAATATAGGTAATTATAAATTAATAGGAGGCGAACATTCATGAATACCGATAACACAGAGAATATCAATGTGGCACCTGACACAACCGTAGAGCAAGAACAGGTAACCGAGATAATTCCTTCCATGGACGAATTCAAAGAACAGATTAACAACTCTTTTAAGAAAATAAATGAGGGAGATCTGCTTAAGGGTACTGTAATTGGGATCACAGAAACTGAGGTAACCCTTGACCTTGGTTATTATACTGAGGGTATTATCAAACTAGAAGAGCTGAGTAATGATCCTCGCTTTTCAATTAAAGCAGATGTTACTCTAGGAGAAGAACTATCCGGTACGGTGCTTTCTCAGGACGACGGACATGGTCATATTCTGTTATCTAAGAAGAAGGCGGATGATATCTTAGCCTGGGAACAGCTAAAGAATGAGCTAGATAATAGAACTGTAATTAAGGTAAAAATCTCTCAAACCGTGAACAGTGGAGTGGTTTGCTACCACCATGGTATCCGTGCTTTTATACCGGCATCTCAATTATCCTTAAGCTATGTGGAAAATCTGGAAACCTGGGTAGGTAAGGAGATCGATGCCATTGTTATCACTGCCTCAGAAAAGGATAATAAGCTGGTCCTTTCCGGTAAAGAAGTAGAAAGAGAAAGAGCTGACAAGGATCGAAAGAGCAAGCTTAATCAGCTTCAACGTGGAATCGTTACAACCGGTACGGTTGAGAAGCTTGTTCCCTATGGTGCCTTTGTTAACATCGGTGATCGACTATCTGGATTAGTTCATATCTCTCAGATGAGCCATAAAAGAATTAAATCCCCAAGTGAAGTACTAAAAGAGGGAGAAACCATTACGGTTAAGATTACGGATATTAAGGACGGCAAAATCAGTCTCAGTATGACCGCTGTAGAGGATAAAGAGAACGTTATGGACGATGTGATTGATGCTCCATCTACCTACAGTTCGGGAGAAGAAGCCACTACAGGTCTGGGTAGTCTATTGAAAAACATAAAATTATAATTATTTCACCTAACACATTAAAATAAATATGGATCCAACATTAATATAAGGGTATTCTTAAGAGGTTCCTCTAATGTAGCGGACAAGATCTTAAGAATACCCTTTTTCATTCATTTATTGATACCATGATATTTTTATACTTTGATACTAAGCTAACTAAGATACTTTTTCATTTAAAAAATTAGGATCATCAGAAACTTAGAATCATTAGAAACTAGAACCATTAGAAACTAGAACTATTAGAAAACCTATAAACCTAGGCCAAATAAGATTTTCTTTCGTACTGGCTTTTTCTTCTCTGGTTTTGTTTGATTTTCTTCCTGCTTTACCGAATTAGCTTCTTCCTCTACGAAGGTGCCTATAGTTTCTGCAACAATAGTATTATCACAAACTGGCTCCGTGGCAAGTTGCTGTTCTTGGCTATAAACCTTAATCTGCTCGTTCAAGGATAGCATCTTTTTATCCAAATAGCCTACGATATCAGAACACTCCTTTAATTCTTGGCGAATATGTTCCGGCGCTTTTCCTTCGAATTTATAATAGATTTTATGCTCCAGGCTTGCCCAGAAGTCCATAGCAATGGTTCGAATTTGAATCTCAACCTTGGTATCTACGGTTTTATCTGATAGAAATACCGGAATGGTTATAATCATATGATAGCTGGTATAACCATTTTCTTTCGGTTGCATAATATAATCCTTAATCTTTAAGATCTTTATATCTCCTTGTTTCGCTAACAGATCTGCTATGCGATAGATATCGGAAGTAAAGGAACAGATAATTCGGATTCCTGCCACGTCATGGATATATTTAATAATATTATCAACGGTAAGCTCCTTTTCATTATGTCGCAATTTCTTAGCAATGCTCTGTGGAGACTTTAACCTCGATGTAATATGTTCAATCGGATTATATTGATGTGCCAATTTAAATTCATTATTTAGAATTTCTAGCTTCGTATTTATTTCTTTAAGTGCAGCATCATATAACAACAATGCCTGATTCCATTCCTCTGCTTCATCATAAAACATCGGCAGATCCATTCTATCACAACCTTTATCATGTATAGTTTGCATAATTTATTCTAGATTTTAATTGATATTTTGTTCATTGTTCTTATTATATCACAGAATTATGAAGAATCCTTGAAAATTTCAAATCTTAATGAAATTTTAAGATTACTTTATCTTATATATAT
>CAYMLE010000121.1:0-8181 GCA_964391115.1 uncultured Herbinix sp.
CCATTACTTATTATATATTGATTCACTTCATTCATAGCCTCATTCAGCTTCTCTGCTTGTTCAACCTTTGTATATAGTGCATTTGTAATATTGAATTTTTCCTTAAATACATATGGGGTTTCAACTGTAATAGGATATGAAATAGGTAACAGTACTTCCACATCCAGAATTTGTTTTCCTTCAACAACCTCCATTGCTTTGGTAGTTGTAATAATGCATTCCTTAGAACTGTCTGCATAATCTTTATAATTCATAACCATATCTTGAATTACTTTCCTATATTCGTTTGTTGAAAACCTACCTGATTGACGTACAAGGTGAATCCCACCCCAACTATTCAAATAGCCTTACCCCTCCCTTTACCCCCTGTGATTATTTTTTACCCTGGGGTAAATCGACATGTAGTAAATTATCACGTTGAATAATCCACTCCATACACATAATTATCGAAAATAAACTCTAGTTTTACCTTTATAACTAAATACTTAAAATAGGTACATTCTGAACTCTTCATTAGCAATTCCTTTTCTTGAACATCTAATAATGTAGCTCGACCCTTCTTGTACTTTTCATTCGATATCCTATATTGCTCGAAAGTATAATCAGTCTCTTCATCTGCTTCCTTTAATTGTGCCACTACATTAATATAGTTTTCAAATGCATCTGAAACATATTTTTCTACATTCTTTCGCAGAATTGAAATTTGAAGTTGATAGGACTGAATGGTTTGATTCACTTGCTGTTCAGATAAAGCATCTAAATCTGAGTTGTTTATGTAATCTTGATATGCCTTGACAGCATTCGTTAATTCCAAATATGTTTCATTCTGATCCATAAACCTAATACTTAAGCATGTTTTACTATAATTTTTTGCGTCTGATGAGTAATCAAGAGTTAATTTTATATTATTCTGATAGGTTTCTGTTTCTACATAATCTCTGTTTTGTTTCTGAGAGTAAGCTAGTTGCTTGCATAATGTTTCATTTTTATTTATTTCTAATGTCAGGGAACTTAGGTTAACTGGAATACTTAACCCATACTTTTTCATTATCTTTTCAACTTTTTCTTTCGCTTCTAGATTCGTTGCATAGCAAGTATAATATTTTTCTTGTTCTTTCATGATAATAGAAGAGAGTATGGAATTTAAAAAATTATACTTAAGCTTATTGATTTCTGCTTTTTCAAGTATACTCTGGTTATCAACATAGTATTGTTGCAATTGTGCTTCCAGAGAGGTATTGGATAGACTTGAAGCTGTTGAGGTTAATGACTGTTGATATGTAGTTATTTGGTTCTGAAGCCCCGATATCTGTAACTGAGTTTGTGCAATTGTACCTGACAGTTGACTTAAGTACTCCGTATCTACTGGCTCACTCTTTTGACATTCTTCATACTCGTTTTGAAGTTGCTCTAAGTTATACACTAATGTTGATTTTTGAGAAGATAGGTTCGATATCTCCTGTCTGATTAAATCAACACCATCTGCTAATTTACTTTCATTATCTTTGTAAATTCGATACTTGGTTTGATTCAATTCATACTTCTTTTTCATATTCGCCACATCAATATTATAAATCTCATACTTGTCAAGTAACTCTTTCACTGTCATCGTAACAGCTTTATCTTCTTCATAGATAACATAACTTTGTTCAGAAGCATTACAAGTGTTTTCTGCTAATGGTTGCTGAAATAGGAGTAACATAGATAAGATAATTAGTATAGTTCTCCTCTTTTTTTTCATCCTTTCTCATCCTCTCCTATCTTTTCTATCAATCCGTTACTAACAATTTGAGTTTATCTAGCACAAAGGTCATGATGGATTTGTCTCCCGTTATAGTCTTTGCTTCACAATTCATACCAGCTTTGATCGTTAATTTCGTTCCATCTTTGTCGTAGAATCCATTGGCATCTAATTTCGCTTCTGCCAAATAATATCCCATTCCACTTTGAGAATCTACCTTTATATCATTGGAAACTTTCGTAATGGTTCCATAAAAGTACCCGTAATCACTATTTGGATAAGCTTGGATATTTAATTTGACTTGCATGCCATTTGTTATCTTTCCAATTTCCGAATTACTTATATAAATCAAAACTTTATACTTACTATCTCCTGTTGGCAAGATGGTAAGAACCTCGCTTCCTGCAGCGAGATAATCACCCTCTACCAAATCTAAAGAAAGATTGATGATTCCACTACAGGGTGCTTTTACATTACACGAATCAATATTTTGATTCACACTCTCTAGTGATGTTTCCAGTTCACCTTTCTTAGCATTATATGCGTTAATGGTTTGTATGGTCGTATTTATTTCATCGTTCTGATACTTTAACACCGCTGCATATTGATCTGGTTGTCCTTGCTTTTCATAGACTATGATAGCCTCTTGGGATCGTTTAGCAGTGGATAATTTGTCCTCCAGAGCTGTTAAAGTTTCATTCAAAGATTTTAAATTACTTTTGAGATCAATTTCATACTTTAATTTAAACTGTTCAAGAGCTGCTTGCTTTGTTTTCGAATTATCTGCAAGTAAGTCTTCTTGTGATAATGTATTATCTTTTGATAATTTAACCTCTTGTAGTTTCTGATCCACTTCTTTTAATTGTTCTTTCAATTCTAATAAGGTTGATGATTTATAGGATTCATAGTTTTTTTTAGCCTTCTCACATGCAAGTCTAGATTCCTCTGTCTCCCAATCCGTAACAGCTAATCCTTTTAATTCGCTATTTACCTCGTAAGTATCCAAAGCACTTTGATAAGCCTGCCATAACTCTTTTCTTTTATCCAAATATGCATCAAATTGCATGTGGTAATTATTATCTTGATCAAATTTATCTTTTTCTAGCTCAACCGAATTGATAAGAGTTACCAACCCAGTTTTCATATTTGTATAATACTCGTAAGAATTATTTAAACTTTCTTTTGTTGTAGAGAGTTTAATATCCGTAGCAGCTTCTTCATATTGCTTCTTTAAGGAAGCATAGTCGATTTGATATAATTCATACTGATGATAAAAGCTAACTTTACCATCTTTAGAGCACAGATTCTTTTCTTGTTGAATCGATCTTAATAACAATTCGCCCTCATTTATTTGATTCTTATAATACTCGATTTGAGCAGAAAAGTATTCAATTTGATATGTGATGTCTTTATGATTTAGATCGTATTGAGCTTGAAGAGAATCCAATTGAATCTGATAACTTTTGAACTTTGTTACATACTCAAGGTCTTCCTTAGAATCTCTAAAATAACTTACTTGGTCTTGAACCGACTTAAGATAAGTTTGTAACTGTCTTAATTGGTGTTCATAATATGTAATTTGATCTTGATAATATGTCTGGTTCGCTAATAATTCACTAAGTTCTATGACATATAGTGTCTGTCCTTCCGTAACTACTTGTCCATCTTCTACTACAACCTCTTTTAGTATCCCTCCATAGACATTGGAAATGGTACTTACGGAATCATTCGGACGGATCATTCCAGATGAATTTACTACTATATCAATCCTCCCAAAAAACATCCATGTCAAAGCAATAAGCAGAAACGAAAGACACACATAGATAAAAACTGGAACTATTTTACTCGGTCTACTATCGTATACTTCACGACTATCCGACATCTCATTCATATTCACTATGATTGGTTTCATCGTTATCACCCCTCTATTCGCTTACTTGACTCCACAGCCTTGTATAACGCCCTTGCTGCTGTAAAAGTTGATCATGATTTCCCTGCTCCACAATCTGGCCATGTTCCATAACATAGATGCGGTCACAATGCCGAATGGTGCTTAAACGATGAGCTATGATAATTTGGGTTGTATGTTTTAGATGCTCTTCTATGGTTCGTTCGATGGCTCGTTCAGTAATAGAATCCAAGTTGCTGGTAGCCTCATCCATAATTAAAATGTCTGGTTTTCGCAGGATTGCTCTTGCTATTGCTAACCGTTGTCGCTGACCACCAGAAAGGTTGGATCCATTCTCCTCTAGCCTTGTTTCATATCGTAGTGGTAACTCATTGATAAATTCATGAGCCTGTGCTTTTTGTGCTGCATCAATCACTTCATCTACGGTCACATCTTCCGCTCCAAGCATAAGGTTTTCCATGATACTTCCACTGAACAAAAATGTTTCCTGTGGTATATAAGCGATTCGACTACGTAGCAACTCAAGTTGAATATCCTGGATGTTACGATCACATAGGAGAATTTCACCCTTTTCTGGTTGATAGAGATTGAGTAATAATTTCGCTAATGTTGTCTTTCCAGAGCCGCTCTCTCCAACCAGCGCAATCCGTTCTCCTTTTTGAATTCGCATATTAATATGTTCTAATATTGGGCGTCTTGTCCCATAACGGAAGGTAATATCATTAATCTGAATGTCTCCATCGATCGAGAGTTTTGCTATTTTCTTATCTTCTTTTACTTTTTCAAGTTCAAGATCTAAAATTTCACCTAAGCGGTCAGATGCTACAATGGCAGTCTGCATCTGTGGTTGTAAGTTGATTAAGTTTTTTACTGGATTTAAAAAATAAGTTAACAAGGAATTAAATGTGATTAACTGGCCAATCGTCAAATTACCTTTGATGACTTGGTATCCACCGATCCATAAAATCACAATACCACCCGTAAGTTCCACAAATCCAACTAAGGATCCTTGTAGATTTGAAACCCAGCTTAGCTTGAAGATGCTTCGAAGCAATACAATGAACTTATTTTCGGTATTTAAATGTACTTTTCGTTCGGCGTTAAACGCTTTCACGGTTTGAATACCATTTAAAGATTCAATCATATAAGAAGTTAACTGGGCATTATTCTCCATCTGCTTTTGATTTAACTGCTTGTACCATTTATTAAAACTAAAGACAATTACAAAATACAAAATAAGCACAATAATAGTAATGCCAAACATTGCTCCATTCTGCATGTAAAGTATAATACCACCTGCAATTGCCATTAACGTATCGATCATAATAGTTAATGTCGCTCCTGAGATTGCTTCACGTACTTTAGACGCGTCATTAAAACGAGAGATTATCTCTCCGACCTTTCTTGTACCAAAGAAATTCATTGGAAGTTCTAGGACATGATTATAATAGCCAAGTAGTAGAACAATATCTAATTTTTGGCTTAAATACAACAAAAGATGCGACCGTACCGCACCCAATAATACCTTAAATAAATTTAAAAGAATTACACCAATCGATACAATGTGTAATGACTTAAGTAAACTATCTGCTAAGATATCATCCATAAGTACTTTAAAATAGAACGATCCTAAAATACCTAATATCGTAAGGATCAATGATGCAATAAAAACATGTAACAGTAATCGTTTCTGTGGCTGTAATAGGTGAAAGAATCGTTGAAATAATCCTTTGGTTTCATCTCCAGTTTGAAACGATTCTGTTGGAGTTAGTAAGATAAGAACCCCACTCCATTGATACTTTGGTGGTTTGTTCTCTTCATGAATCTCACCAAAAAACTCTTCTGGAGTTATTCTAACAATTCCTTTACCTGGGTCTGCTATGATTACCCTTTCCTTAGTTATTTTATGGACTACTACATAGTGTAGCAAAGCACTATCAACAATAACATGAGCAATACAAGGAAGAGGAAACTCTGAAAAGAAGGCAGCTTTATCGCCTTTTACACCTTTAGCTGAAAAACCTAGCTGCTCCGCCGCTTTTATTACTCCACTGACATTCGTTCCTTGTTTGTCTGTGCCAGCAACTTCACGTATCTTAGTTATTGAAGTTTTTAACCCATGTTGTTTTGAAATTGTGGCTAAACATGCAGCGCCGCAGTCGGTGATATCATGTTGTTTAATACAAAAATATTTTTTATGCATAATCTATCCTTATCTATATTAGTAAATTAAGTAACTAATAAAGTATGTTATTTAAACCAATATGAATGTATTCCAGAAAGTTGCTGATAACTTTTTACTGGCATTTGGATTATAGCATTTATAATATTTACGTAATCCATTGCACCAAAACTAGTACATATTAAAGAAAATGTAAAGATAGTATTTCCAATAGGCATATCATTAAAGAAAAATAACCATAATATAAATGGTATAAAACCTAAAAATAAATTCGGACATAAATTCATCCATATGTATCTTTTTTTACTTATTGGTTCTATACAAGAAGTAGCAAACGCAATAAATTTTGATAAATAATAAATATTAACTTGAGCATTACGTGGAAAACAGATACCATGTAAATATTCATGAGGGAGCATCATCAAAAACGCTAATACCAAACCATATATATTAAACCGTATATCAAGTAAACTAACATTAAGAAAATATTCTACAATTATATTCATTAATAAAAACATTGGTATTATACATAAAATTCCACATAAATTGCTAGAAAAAGAATTCGTAGGTTCTTTAAACTTAACAGCATTTTTAGGAAGTAAGCTTTGTGGCAAATCAATACTATCGGTAACTTTTCCTTTATACGTAATGTTCATTAATCCTCCAATAATAGCAATTTAACTATGTTTATATACTATTTTTTAGAAATTGTCATATTCTATAATATATTCAATATTAAATTACTTTAAAAAATACCAAACCCATTGATATTTAGTTATGTATGTATTTATCTCATATCTGGTGTTGGCGCTGGGCATGGGGTTGGATATTTTTCTTTACTTTATGAACAAGAATTTAATTATCTCACCTTCCTGGTGGAGGAGTTGGTGCTGGGCATGGGGTCGGATAATTATTTTGATAATTACTTATAGTATTTGTATATCCGTCACTCCTTCCAAGAAAATAACATCCTGCAGCTACTGTACACAAGAATGCAACGAATGCGATTGATCCTCCGTCTATACATTCTTGTTCTTCATTGCTTAATAATTGAAAATTGTTCATTTGATTTTATAAGTGAAATTAATATAACGACTACTTCACTTAATCCCCTTTCTATTTTATATTCTTACTTTATGAACAAAAAATTAATTATCTCCATCCTGGTGGAGGAGTTGGTGCTGGGCATGGGGTCCACTGACCGGCTTTAATCTCGATATTTGCTTGATCAGCACCTTGTTTATAACCAATAACATAAGACACAGCGGCTACTGCTAAAACAATAATCCAAGAACCTCCTCCATTTGTGCTTTCTAATTCGTTAGTATTTAACTCTACGAAACAATCCATTGTTATCCCTCCTATTTATTATAAAATATGACAATTCTTAAGTTAGTTATCTATAATATTGATATCAGTTAATGATCTTTTTCTATATAATTATACATGATTTTCTATATTATGTAAATTGTAAATAATTACAAACTTTAACTCAGTATACTTTTCAGCTTCACATTTTGTGGATCCAGTTTCCCCCAATTTCATTGATTTTAATAATTTGAAATTTATTACTTCAGTTTTTGTGATTAGCTTTTTTGTACAATATTACCAATCTATCCTTAAGTAAATTTTTGTAAATCATAATTGCTGATATGATGTAATTAATCTCCCATCCTTCCCCACCATGATACAATCCAACACCAAATTCACCAATTCCGGATAAGCCTTGTTAATATTACCTTCCATCGTTAACTCCCCCGTCTGTTTTGCCTTCAATCTCTCCCATGCATTTCCTGTTAGAATCATCTTTTCCCAAATCCCCATATAGCTTTCTCGATTCTCAACAATCTCGTTCCATGCATCAATGAACCCTTGCTCCAAGTCCTCCTCACGCAAGTTCTCGCTCTTGCACCCCACGACTCCTTTTTCTTGATACCTTGACGCACATTGACATATCTTAATCACTTTATTCCCCCGGTACCAAGTTTTTCGTATTACATGTGATTTGATGTATGGTACATTGAAAAACAAAGATCCGGAGCTGGTCAACGCCTTGCCTAAAGCAGTATGTAATATTGCAGAAAAGTTATGGATTATAGTAAATCAGAGTATGCTTATCCAGGAGTATATGAGGGATACGATTTACTACATCATTATTAGCATCATCTACAGCACATGGTATTGTCACCAAAAAACATCGCTGACAAATTGAACTTATATAATAGTATTAAGTAAACATTGTACAATCAATATCTCCACCAATATATCTTAGATACACCTCTCAAATCCTATATTTGTCGCTTTGCACGTATTTTACATTAGTCAATGTCAATCACCGGCGCGACCGCC
>CAYMLE010000122.1:0-8161 GCA_964391115.1 uncultured Herbinix sp.
TATCTGCGACAGGCTTTGTATTGATTTACGGTAACTCCTTGCGAAAGGCAGAAGCGGTTTTATGGAAATATTTTTTAAAGGCATTTGAAAAATGTTCGACGGAAGAATAGCCCAAACTATAGGCTATGGAAGAGATACTTTGTTTCGTTTCTCGCAAAAGGGTACAGGCTGCAAACATCCTTGCTTCCGTTCTCTTTTGTAAAAATGTCTTATTATAGTGCAACTGTAATAAACGCTGTGCTTGCCTCTTGCCCAAACCAACCTTTCTTGCCAAATCCTCCAGAGTGATATCTTTGTAATCGTATAAAAATGCTTCTTCGATTATTAAGTAAGTTAAGTCATTGGCATTTTGGGTATCAGATGCGGGTTTGACCTCGTTACCATCGCTTTCCCTATAGTTTCGTATCATTTGAAGGATGACCTGCTGAAGTAGTGCTTGTAGTACTAATTCGTAACCAATTCGTTTGGTTTCCAGCTCGAGGAGAATCTGTTTCATCAATTCGTTATAGTAATGTCCTCCCGTTCCGATCCAGAAAGAACGTTCCAGAAAATACTGTATAAGGTTATTGTCGTTTGTCTTCTGTTTACTTTTGGATTTAACCTTAAAATAAATACTGTATTCCGACATCGGATTCTCGGGAGTTGAAATCTGTTCGTGCTCGATTTCAGGGCCAGTCATAAACAAGGTGCCAGGCAGTATATCATAATTTTCTTTATTAACAATAAGCGTACCGTAACCATACGGTATGTAATGCAATTCGTAACTGTTTTTACTATGGCTATGCTTTGGAATGGGTTGGATCAGCTTTTCTAAACAAATACTTAGCACAGTAAAATCAGTATCACTTATGGAAAATGTAAGTTTTAAATCTCTGAATTTCATAATCGCTCTCCTATACATAAATAATATCATAGAGAAAACATTAGCGTCAATCATATTATGCGACAACACGACATGTATGTTAAAAAGACGTCACGTACCCGTCTTGTTCGGAAATCCCGATATCATATAATGAAAGTAGTATAAAAGGTATGAGTTTAGTGAGTGTTATTGTGTGCTCAGGGATTAAATATATATTTTCAAAAGGAGAGAATTTGATGATCGTAAAAGGAACATATTTTCAAAATGATGAAGAGAAACCTTTGGTTTATGGAGATCTGGAAATAACGAATGTGAAACGCACGAAACTTCGAGGAGAACAAGAAAAGGAAGGAATTCTATGTGAACCTGTAGTAGTAGGCTTTTGCGGAACAGATAACGAACTGATGAAGATGGGAAGGGAAAAAAGCTTAACACCTAAATTTCCTGAGAATAAACAACGACTGATCAATGGCCATGAAGGGATTGTCTGGGTTCCTTCACAGAATCGATTTGCCATTGTTCTAATTCGGGGTGGGGACAGCTACGATCCTACCAGGTATACAGAGGAAGAGACCTACTTTGAATATGGCTGTGATCAGGCAGATGGGTTGTTCTGTGACAAGCAGTTTTTTCATCCCGATATGTTATTACCGATACCAGATGGTTATGTGGAAAACGGAAAATTAAAATTGGACTTTGCAAAAAAGATGGTATTCCCGGACCCATTTGCCTGTATGCTGTTTCAACTGGAGCGGATGGAGGATTTGGGAAGTGCTCATAACTTCCGTGCTGAAATGGCAAAGCATAAATGCAGCGAAGAAGAAGCTAGGGGTCGGGCGAAGGATAATATATTTGATCGAACCGTTATATTTGGCTTGGGAACAACGGGAATGTTCATGGGAGACTTAATATTGAGAAACCACAAAAATGCAAAGATATTGTTTGTGGCTAGGAGTTCAAAGGATTCTGAAAAAGTAACCTTTGCATTGAAACAGACAGGAGCAGAGTACCTGCAAAATGATTTTGATACGAACGAAGAGTTAGCCCGTAATATCATCTCCAAGCTGGGTGGAAGAGCAACTACTTTTATTGGAGTAAGTGGAAGCGGTGTTGAGAGTGAAATAGCATTTCAACATAAAGTATTAGGTTGTAATGGTATCTATAACAGCTTTTCTTTGGGCCCGAAGATAGCCTTTGATACGATGCCCTTCGGATTTGAAAATCATCTGATCTTTGGGTCGATTAATTTCCGACGCGATCATATGGAAGAGGCAATCCGTATATTGGCAGAAAGCAATTATCATGAAATAGTAGAATTGATTGATCGTGAAGAGTTTGTTTCAGATCCAATCGACGCTTACAAAAACAAAATATATAATAAAAGTGCACCTATGAAAACAGCAGTGATATGGAATAAAGACTATGTAGAGATAGGATAGATTGGGAGGATGGAAAAGTGAAAGCGAATATGAAAGCAGTATTAATTAAGAAACCATACGAGATTGAAGTGGCAGAAATAGAAAGACCTGAAGTGAAAGAAGGCGAGGCACTATTAAAGGTGCTATACTGTGGAATCTGTGGAGCTGATGTTGCTAGCTATACAGGTAACCAGCCATTTACAACATATCCAAGGATTCCAGGACATGAATTTAGTGCGGAAATTGTTTCAATACCAGAGAACGATAGAAATTTAAAGGCTGGAGATATCGTAACGGCTAATCCATATTTTAATTGTGGCTCCTGTTATTCCTGCCAAAGAGGATATGTTAATTGCTGTACAGATAATCAGACCATGGGTGTACAACGAGATGGAAGCTTTTGTGAATATATAGCAATGCCCATGGAACGTATTTACCAAGGGAAAGGATTATCAGCGAAAGAGCTTGCCCTGGTAGAGCCATTTACCATCAGTTATCATGCGCTAAATCGAGCACCGGTCAAAAAAAGTGATAAGGTATTGATCGTAGGTGCAGGTCCGATTGGACTGTTCGCGCTAATCTCTGCTCGGGCAAAAGGGGCAGAAGTATATGTGGCAGACGTTTTGGATGGAAGACTGGAAATGGCAATGGAATATGGAGCAGCAGGTGTTATCAACTCAAGAAATAATGACATTAAAGAAGAAACCATGAGAATTACGAAGGGTAATGGATTTGATGTATGTGTAGAGGCCTGTGGACTTTCTGACACATTTCTGGCCTGTATTGATTGCTCGGCCTTTGCTGGTAATATAATTTTAATCGGTAATGGAAAAAAGGAAACGACATTTTTACATTCGATTCTATTGAAAAAGGAACTAAATGTTTTTGGAAGTCGTAATTCCAAAGCAGAGGACTTTATGAATGTAATTGATTTAATCGCAAGCGGAACGGTAGATGTTATGAAGATGGTTAGCGCTGTTTATCCAATGAGTCAGGCAGATGAGGCATTTAAGGCACTGGCTAATAATTCTGGTAATTTATCAAAGGTGTTAGTAGAATTGTAATAGGGGTGACGTTATGTGTGTAGATATCATAGTAGACGCCCATGTACATTTATGGGAAAAGCAGCAGGGTAGAGTGAATGGAAGACCGGTATTTGGAGTTGGAGGAGGTAAAAGTGATTTTGGAGGAGAAATCCGTCAAATGATGCCACCCTATATGGATGATGATCGAAATACCGTGGATCGCCTGATTGCAAACATGGATTATGCTGGAGTATGGGGCTGTGTGGTGACCCAAGAATATATTGATGGCAATCAGGATGAGTATCTGCTAACTGCCAAAAAAAGATATCCAGATCGCATTAAAATCTGTTCCTTATACGAGGAAAAAGAGGAATGGAAGATAGAGGAATTTGATGGGATCAAGATATGTGCCGGTAGATTAGAGGATAAGGATCTGAAAAAGCTTCTTCCGGTATTTAAAGAGGTCGAAAAGTTAGAAAAATTTATCTCTATTGATCTTGCGGATGGAGATGAGCAGGCTGCTGATATGCAATTTCTAATAGATGCATGTCCTGATCTTAAAATTGCCATTGGTCATTTTGGAATGGTGACAACACTCGGATGGCAAAAGCAGATTGCGCTAGCAAAGAATAAAAATGTATTCATCGAGAGTGGTGGACTGACATGGCTTTTTAGTAAAGAGTTTTATCCATTCCCATCCGCGATTGATGCTATTCTTGAGGCGAGAGACATATGTGGCATGGATAAATTGATGTGGGGAAGTGATTATCCAAGAACAATGACGGATATTACCTACAACATGAGTGTAGATTTTATTCACAAATCAAACAAGCTTACCTTGTCTGAAAAGAAGGCTTTCTTAGGTGAAAATGCAATAAAGTTTTACGGTTATTCGAATATGAAAAAGATGAATGAGATACCAAATATGCTATAAGGAGGTAAAGAACTTGTTAAAAGGAATTCCACCAATTTTATCCCCTGAATTATTAAAGGTGCTCTGTGAGATGGGGCACGGAGATAGTATAGTTATTGCGGATGGCAATTTTCCAGCCGAATCGATGGGAAAGAATGCAATCGTTTTAAGAATGGATGGGCATGGTGTGCCGGTTATTCTAGAGGCCATACTGAAACTTTTTCCACTAGATCAATACGTAGAGCATCCCGTATGCTTAATGGATCGAGTTGTAGGGGACAATGCAGATATCTCTATCTGGGACACATATAAGGAAATCATTAAGCAATATGAAGAGAGAGGCATTGATGTTATTACAAAACGGGAGCGTTTTGAATTCTATGATGAAGCAAAAAAGGCATATGCAATTATAGCCACCGGGGAAACAAGCCAGTATGCTAATATCATTCTTCAAAAAGGCTGTGTCTTACCTGTATCGTAAAAATGCACTAATTAATTAAAATATAAATCAATTAGATTAATTCTTCAACCAAATAAAAAAGCCTGCCACAACTGGAACTGGCCCCAATAAGTTAGATTTTTAGGTTTAACTTAATGGGGTCACATCAAACTGTGGTAGGCTTTTGCTAAATTAAGAAGATGATACGTACGAAGGTTGAATCATAAAAGATGATCAGCCTACTGTGTAACGTTATTGAACATTAATTGGCTTATAAATAGCTTGTATTCTGTAAAATAGTTGTATACAATATTCTTGTTAGTATATGGTTTGTAATATAGACAGACAGAGTGAGTGAGGTGTATAAAGGATGTATCAACATCATAAGGAATCAATAAAAAACATGATTCAGCATTACAGAGAAAATGCTGAAATTAAGGCGTTATTTTTAATTGGATCAGTTGCTACAGGCACGGAACGTCCGGATTCAGATCTTGATGGAGTGGCGATTGTATCAAAGGACTACCACGACCAGAAGAAGAATAAGGAAGGCCTTGAAGAAGTATACCATGGGAAATGTACTTATGAAGGTGGATATTTCAATATCCATTATATGACTCATGAGGATTTAGAACGGATTTCTAAGAGTGGGTCAGAGCCAATGCGTAATATGTTTTCCTGTGCGCGTACTCTTTTTTGTGACGAACCGGTCTTGGTTGACTTAGTGGCAAACATTCCAACCTATCAACGAAGTGAGGCTGAAACGAAACAACATCGGTTTTATTGTACGTTGAAAATGTTTTATACCTACTTTTGGGTAACCTGCAAACCAGAAGGCTTTATGCGACTTCATGTGGCCGATGGTATGATTTATAATCTTTATCGTTTGATTCTAATCGAAAATAAAATTCTATTCCCCTCGATGCGAAAACTTGAAGAATACGTAGATCGTGCGCCAAATAAGCCGGATAGAATCATTGAAAAATGTCATCGATTTATGCAAACTTTATCGGATGAGGATTGCTTAGCGTTAGTCGAAAGCTATGAGGCGTGGACTAGTTACGATTATCCTAAGGATCACAACGTTGTTATGAATAATTTTGCTGACCCGTATGAATGGCAATAAACATCATGCTACAACTATGGAACACATCACCAGATATTGTACTACATTTTTTAAGGTGTCATCTTCTGATGAAAGAAGCGTATCGTTAGAAATAATCAGGGACAGGTAAAAGTAAAATTATGTATTTCGTTATTTTTAAAACCATGATATCATATGGTAACCTACATAGATGATTTTAGGAGGAGGATTGATAGTATGTCAAAAACACTTTATGAGAAAATCTGGGATTTACATATTGTGGATCAAGAAGAAAGTAAACCGGCTATTATATACATTGACCTTCATCTGGTACACGAGGTAACTTCTCCTCAAGCATTTGAAGGACTTCGATTGGCCAATCGAAAAGTTAGGCGACCGGATCTTACGTTTGCAACAATCGATCACAATGTTCCGACGATTGAACGTCATAATATTAAGGATCCCATATCCAGAAAACAAATTGAAACGCTAGAAATAAATTGTAAAGAGTTCGGAATAACCCTCTATGGCCTAGATAGCCCGGATCAGGGAATAGTACATGTTATTGGCCCAGAGCTTGGGTTAACCCTGCCGGGTAAAACAATTGTATGTGGCGATAGCCATACTGCTACGCACGGTGCTTTTGGAGCACTTGCCTTTGGTATTGGAACCAGTGAAGTGGAGCATGTCTTGTCAACCCAATGTCTCCATCAAAGTAAATCGAAAACAATGAATGTATCACTTCAGGGAGAACTGCCCCGTGGAGTATCTGCAAAAGACATTATACTTGGTATTATAAGCAAATATGGGACTGATTTTGGAACGGGATATGTTATGGAATTTACAGGTGATGCGATTGGAAAAACCTCGATGGAGGAAAGACTGACAATCTGTAATATGGCGATTGAAGCAGGAGCCAGAGCCGGTCTCATTGCACCGGATCAAGTGACGTTCGATTATTTGAAAGGACGGAGGTTTGCTCCAAAAGAGGATGAGTTTGATACGGCAGTTGAACGATGGAAACAACTTGTGACCGATCCCGGAGCAAACTATGATGCTGTTGTCGAATTTGATCTGAGTTCTCTTGAACCGCAGGTTACATGGGGGACATCTCCCGGTATGGGCGCTAGTATAACCGGTATCGTTCCATCACCATCCGATTTTGATGACATTGATGAACAAAATGCTTGTAAAAAAGCCCTGGAATATATGGGATTGGAGCCAGGTACACCGATGAATGAAATCCCAATTGATGTGGTTTTCATTGGCTCTTGTACAAATGCCCGAATGGAAGATTTGCGGGCGGCTGCCGAGGTCGCAAAGGGACGCAAAGTAAAAGAAGGAATCACAGCCTTGGTGGTCCCTGGATCACAAAAAGTTAAAAAACAAGCGGAGGAGGAAGGCTTAGACAAGATCTTTATTGACGCTGGTTTTGAGTGGCGCGAATCAGGATGTAGTATGTGTCTTGCTATGAATCCGGATTATTTGAAGCCGAAAGAGAGATGTGCATCAACCTCTAACCGTAATTTTGAAGGACGTCAAGGACGGGGAGGTCGTACACATCTGGTGTCACCACCTATGGCAGCTGCCGCAGCGATCGCCGGCCACTTTGTAGATGTGCGTAATATTGCATTATTAGATCAGATAAGGGAGGTATAGATCATGAAGCCTTTTACGAATTTTACAGGTTTGGTTATGCCTTTGGACCGTACCAATATTGATACAGATGCCATTATACCCAAGCAATTCTTAAAGAGAATAGAACGCAGCGGATTTGGCCAATATGCTTTTTATGAATTACGATATGATGAAAATGATAGTCCCATCAAGGATTCCGTGTTCAACCAGGAACGGTATCAAGATGTATCCATCCTTATTGCAAGGGCTAATTTTGGCTGTGGTTCTTCCAGAGAACATGCCCCTTGGGCATTAGAGGATTATGGATTCAAAGTTATGATTGCTCCAAGCTATGCAGATATATTTTTTAATAACTGCTTTAATAATGGGATTTTGCCAATCATATTAGATAACAGCATAATGGATGTGCTGTTTGAAAATACGGAAAAGATATTGGGATACTGCTTATCCATAGACTTAGTAAATCAAGTTGTTTCCGATAATCAAGGCTTTCAAGCTACGTTTGAGATTAGCTCATTTCATAAGCATAAGCTTCTTAATGGGCTGGATGATATTGGAGTAACGTTACTGAAAGAAGATAAAATTGATGCCTATGAGAAAAAAATGGGATTTTAAACTAGTAAAAGAAAGTGGATCGTTTTAGCCATAAGCAAATAGCCTGCGCATCTCTGCGGCAGGCTATTTGCTAAAAAGGGGAGGTTTTAAAACCTTGCCTTTATCATGTGTTGTCAAGTGGCTTAATGCCTTGAGAATAAGCACTTCCAGAACATTACAGCTTATCA
>CAYMLE010000123.1:0-8072 GCA_964391115.1 uncultured Herbinix sp.
CCGCTCCTATTCCTTGCAGATTATTGTATATAATCCCGAAAATATAGTTAATGATAACATAGTCAGGACAGGCTTTCTGTCGATATTCAATAGGGAATGGCAAGAAGTTTTCACCAGTTTTCTTCTAAATAGTATGTTATTCTTTGATAATCTGTGAGATAACCGTTAAATCCACTCGAGAGCATTGCGAAATTAGTAATATAAATGATATCGGATACCCACTTTGTTGGTTTTTCTATGTCTACTTTTAAGCAATCTGGTAATACTTAACGTAAGAATTACAAGTTACGGAGGTATTATGAGCATTTTCTTAAAAAGCAAGAAGCGAATTACCTACTTTAACTCCAGCGAACAAAATACTGCTTATGAACTAGGTCGTTCACTATCGGAGTTGTTAAAGGAACAAGTGCTGTCAAATAAAACCCTTATATTTTTGTGTATTGGTTCCGACAGAGCAACGGGGGACTGCTTGGGTCCCATTATCGGATATAAACTATCAAAGATGAAACGGTACGGTAATTACTGCGTATATGGTACCTTGGAGGATCCAGTACATGCGAAGAATTTAAAAGACACCATTGCAATGATAAATGACACCCATAATGATGCCTTTATCATTGCAATTGATGCCTCTTTAGGTAGATCGGATCATATTGGATATATTACCTTGGGCGAAGGATCCTTAAAGCCCGGTGCTGGTGTTGACAAGGACCTCCCAGAGGTGGGTGATCTCTTTATCACCGGAATTGTGAATTTCTCCGGTATGCTGGATCATATGCTACTACAAACAACTAGACTAAATACGGTTATGTCAATGGCGGATCAGATTTGTCTCGCCATCAATTATAGTATTAGTCGCCTGAAAACACTAATGGTACAATAAAATCAATTTACATTTTGTTTATGGAAAGCGACCGCTTCTGAAATCGTTGTGGCATTACCTGCCATAATGATATTGGTAAGTGTCTCTAAGCGATCCACCTTCATAAGGTCTTTTCCGATAAATGGCTCATATTCATTGGCTATTTTTATGGTTAAGGCCTTTATTTTGTTCTGAGCAGAGGTGACTTCTTCCATTGCTTTATTGTATTCTGATGTTAAGGCCGTCAGCTTCTCTTCATAACGACTTTTTATCTCTCCTGCGAGCAATTGGCTAGTCGTATTATCAAATACGGTTAGTGCTTCCTTCTTCTGTCCAGCAATATCTGCTTCCTCCTGGTCGAGCTTGCTTAGCTCTTGATCAAAATTCTCCAATCCATAGCTGCTTTCATCGCGATCCTTTCGGATACTTTTCTTGATCGCTTTCATCCTCTTATGGTTCACTCTTCTGGTAGTCCATAACCCGCCCACCTGCTTTAAAACATCCGAGTGCTTATCTTTCGTGTGATTGCCGATGAACAGATATATTCCTCCAAAAACAATTACCGTAGCTATATACACGAAGATTAAATATAAGATTTTATCTGGCAAAAGGCCAAAATAGATACCACAGGGAATCAAAAATAAGGTCAGTAATAAGGTGCACAATATAATCAGTAAATCTTCCAAATGCTTTGGAAAATATAAGGCATAATACAATTTGGTATTACAAAAAGCTGGTACCTTGTTTTTTCTAATCAGGGTCTTGGCTTCCAACTTCAAGTGGCTATTTTCTTCCCGTATGGAGGCTGTTTCTTCCTTCATTCGTTCAGACATCTTATGACTCTTTCGTTTGTCCCGTTTCTCCTTAATTTTTCTGATACGGGCTTTGGTCTTAGTCATTTGCTCATCATAGGTACCTTCGATTTCCTGTCTTCTCTTCTTAACAGTAGATGTAATCTCATCGGAACGTGTCTTCTCAATATCTTGAATAACTTTCTCTAATTTTTCTTCCTCTTGCAGAAGATTATTCAAGGTTCCTTGATATGACTGCAATTCTAAAAGCTGTTCTTTGATTTCATTCAGGGTTTCTACCCCACCAGATAAAAGATTACTGCCCTCCATGATGACCCTCCCTCTTTCGTTTGTTACTTATAATTTTACTCTTGTCTATGGTTATATTCAAGTACCAGACGCTGATATAATGTGATTTTGTTTTATTGTATCGGTATGCCAGAACTTATTTAGATAATGCCACTAATCCTAAGCCGATATACCGAAAGACATCTGCCTAGGCAGCTTCGGTATGCCTTGCTATTCCAAAGTTAATAATAATGAGGATAACCAGAGATATCAAAATTTTACGGACAAATCATAAAACCATGGATCCACATTTTCTCATGCAAGGGCTCCCTTATTTCTATTATCTGTCATAATTATATAATAATAGGTTGATAATTGCTATACTTTCTTCTATATAAAAATCCCCCCTAAGTAGATTTTGGTTATTTACCTTGTCTACTTAAGGGGGGGCTAATGGGGATCCTATCCGTCTGACTTATGGGGCACTACTTATAAGGATTCTACTCCTACTACCTCAAAACCGACCTCTGTGATTGTCTCCTTGAATTTATCATCACTGACATCTTGGTTGAGCTCAACAACCGCATTCTTTCCTTCCAGATCAACCTTAACTGATTTAACCTCTGTTAATTCCTTTAACGCTTCCTCTACATGCTTAACACAATGTCCACAGGACATACCTTCAATTAATAACTTCTTTGTCATAATATTTTCTCCATTCATTATTTTATATCATTACCTCGCTGGTTTAAACCTTTTTAGCCTTAGTGCATTCGTTAATACGGAGACTGAACTTAAGCTCATCGCCGCACCGGCAATCATGGGATTTAAGAGCGGTCCTCCAAATACATGAAGGATTCCCATAGCAATCGGTATTCCTATCGTATTATAACCAAATGCCCAGAATAAATTTTGCTTGATATTTCGGATGGTACTTTTACTTAGTTGAATTGCGGTAGCAACATCCTGTAGATTGCTTCTCATAAGAACGATATCCGCTGATTCTATGGCTACATCGGTGCCAGAACCGATGGCGATTCCAACATCTGCTTGGGCTAGCGCAGGAGCATCATTGATACCATCACCGACCATGGCTACCTTGTTGCCTTCTTCCTGAAGCTTTTTCACTTCACTGGCTTTATTCTCTGGAAGAACTTCTGCCAGAACTCGATCGATACCAACCTGCCTTGCAATAGCTTCTGCCGTTCTACTATTATCACCAGTAATCATAGCCACTTCAATGCCCATGGCATGAAGCTGTTCGATCGCTTTTTTACTATTCTCTTTCACCGTATCTGCTACAGCCACAATACCTGCCAGCTGATGATCAATAGCGATATACATCGGAGTCTTACCTTCATTTGCAAGCTGATCCGAGGTTCCTTCAAAGCCTTCCAACGAAATATTACTCTCTATCATTAGTTTTCGATTACCAGCCAATATCTTTTTACCTTCTATAATAACTTCAATTCCATGACCAGGAATTGCTTTGAATGCCTCTGCCTTCTTAAGTTCCAGGCCTTTCTCTTCCGCATCCATGACAATGGCTTCACCCAGAGGGTGTTCGGAACCCTTCTCTGCTGATGCCGCTAACTGTAGCAGCTCATTTGCAGTAATATCATGATAAGGAAGGATGTCGGTAACCTTTGGCTTACCCTCTGTTATAGTACCGGTTTTATCAAATACAATAAACTGTATTTTGTGAGCTGTTTCTAACGCCTCGCCACTCTTGATTAATACGCCGTGTTCCGCTCCTTTCCCTGTTCCAACCATGATGGCGGTAGGGGTAGCCAAGCCAAGCGCACAAGGACAGGCAATTACTAAAACTGAGATAAATATGGTTAGGGAGAAAATAGCAGATTCTCCACCGAAGAAATACCAGGATAAGCCGGATAAAATGGCTAAGATGATTACAATCGGGACGAAGTATCCAGAGATCACATCGGCCATCTTCGCAATGGGCGCTTTAGAGCCTTGGGCATCCTCTACTAATCTGATAATCTGAGCCAACGCCGTATCCTTACCAACCTTTGTTGCTTTGTACTGTATGGTACCGTTTTTATTGATGCTGGCGCCAATGATTGGATCTCCAGCATGCTTCTCTACCGGAATACTTTCGCCAGTCAGCATCGACTCATCTACGGACGTCGTTCCCTCAAGAACTACTCCATCTACCGGCATCTTTTCACCAGGTTTTACGATGATCACATCGCCTACTTCAACTTCATCAATTGATATTTCAATTTCTTTATCCTCTCGGAGGATAATCGCGGTCTTTGGAGCGAGACCCATTAACTTCTTGATGGCTTCTGAGGTTTTACCTTTCGAAACCGATTCCAGATACTTGCCCAGAGTAATCAGTGTTATGATAACTGCTGCCGATTCAAAATATAAATCCATGGCATAATGGGCTTCACCAGAATATATCTTGAAGGTTGCAAATACACCATAAAGAACGGCTGCCGATGTTCCGATGGCGATGAGGGAATCCATATTCGGACTTCCTTTGAGCAGGGTTTTAAATCCCACCCGATAATACCGATTACCGGCAATCACTACGGGAATGGTTAAAAGCAACTGAGTTATTGCAAATAGCTCAGGGTTCATATCCGGATGTAAAAACATCGGTAGGGGTGCTCCCATCATATGTCCCATAGAGATGTATAACAGAGGCACGGTAAAGATCGCAGAGATAATAAACTTTTTCCATAATGTTTTTATTTCTTTGTCCTTTTTCTCTTTATCCAAATCCACTGTGATTTGCTCTTCAATTGCCTTATAACCAGCCTTTTCAACTGCTTTCTTAATATCAGAAACCCTAAGCTGGGATTCATCATAGCTTATCGTTAATTTCTCTGTAGCTAGGTTAACATTAGCCTCTACAACGCCCTCCAGCTTTCGGGTAACCCTTTCGACTGCCTTGGAACAGGAAGCACAAGTCATACCCTCGATGGTTAGCGTTTTATTTACGGTATCTCCGATTGCTTTATAACCGGCTTTATCAACCGCTGCCTGGATATCCTCAGGGGATACAATCGTTTCATCAAAATTGATATTTAACTTTTCGGTAGCAAGGTTTACATTTGCTTCGGATACGCCCTGTAACTTTTTTGTCGCTCTCTCAACTGCTTTGGCACAGGCTGCACAGGTCATGCCTTCTATCTTATATGACTTATTCGCCATGAAATCTCCTCCAATCATTTATCACTGTTATTTACCCATTACCTTTGATAGTAAATGAATGATTTCATCAATCTTCTCACTACCATCTTCATGCTCAAAGGCTTCTTTCACACAGTGATTCATATGCTGCTTAAGTATCAGTAAATTTGCCTTTTTTAGAAGGGACTGAACTGCAATAATCTGATTGGATACATCAACGCAATATCTCCCATCCTCTATCATTTTAATTATCCCTTCGATTTGGCCTTTCGAAGTCTTTAAGGACTGCAATGCTTTCTTTTGCTCTGTATTCATTATAGCTCCTCCCTTCCTATTGGTAATCGATTTAAGTTCCCGATTGACTATATATGATTATTAACATGTCGCATGATAAACACTATTATACATTTACCAATGGATACCCCCTCCCATAGGGGGGGGTGTTTATATAATAATCTGTAGACACTAATTTGTCAATACCATTTAATATAATTCATAACAATTCAAGCTAGCTTATGCAAATAAAAACATGGTTAACTAGAGGTAAGCCCCCTATCAACCATGTTTTTTATATGCATATAAGAACTATTCTACTCGTTTATCTCTCTAATTAATCGCCCAGATAAGATTAGCAAATCTCATACATTGAAAGCCTTTCATGCTATTCCTATTCTAGCAAAATTACAACCTGCCTATGACCGTCTCAAGTATGCACTGATCAACGATGCTAGTTTCCTCATTTCCCTGTAGATTACTTAAGCAAGCAACAACCAGGTTTTTGTCTGGAACTACAAAGCAACGTTGTCCCGCTTTTCCACTCATTCGATATCCATTATTCGGACAACGCCCGATAAAATATCCATAGCCGCCTTCCCTAGTATCGATTTGCTTCCTGGTGGCCTCTCTGACCCATTCTGAGGGAATAATGATTCTTCCATTCCAGCTACCCTGCTGTAGATATAACTGTCCCACTTTAGATAACTCTTCTACTGTTAGGTACATGCCGCTACCACCATAGAAATGACCACTAGGACATAACTGATAAACAGGATCTATAATTCCTAAGGGTTCAAACAAACGAGGTCGTAGATATTCTATCAGATTCTGTTTTACTACCTTTTCGACAATTACACCAACGAGATAAGCAGGTATATTGGAGTAATCAAACACCCTCTTCTCAGCGCTCTGCAAAGGGACGGTCAAGGAATATGTCAGCCAATTCTCTCCTTCCGGACGAAAGGGATATCCGGACACCGACATAGTAAGTAGTCGTTTGATTGTTATTATATTTAAGTTATCAACGATTTCCGTCGGACAGTCTTCTGGTATATCCTCTTCCAGATGCTTCAATATGCTATCATCCAACGACAAGTTTGTCTCATTAAGAGCGATCCCTACAGCCGTTGAGGTTATGCTTTTTGTTATTGAATAAATAGGATGACGATTTGTTGGACCAAAGTCATGATTCGCGATCGTTCTGCCATCCTGCATGACCCTTATACCGTATACCTCTAGATTGTTTTCCGTCACTGTTTTAATGAATTCCTTCAGCATAATATCTCCTTATAGGATCGTTAAATTTATAGGACATAAAGATATCATAAGAATATGAGAGTTCTTTGCCAACCGTATCGTCTGAACATCTAATGTATACTAATTTTGTTTCCTTACGATTTTATAATCATCATTTGTCTGATAATGAGGACAATAATTTAAGGTGTTACTAAGAAATTTGCTCATCTCATCCTCATCCAAATAAATGTCACATACATAAACATCATATTCTTCATCATAAATATAATTTGAGCAATATTCGCAACTTGTTTGCTTATTCATAAAAACCTCTCATTCTTTTACTTAATATATTACCACTAGGTTTAATGGGCATGCCTGTGATGAATATCATGATTGTGATTATGTTTATGTTTACATTCTATATGAGTATGAATATGAGAATGCTCGCCAACAGTAGCTTCATTATGACTGTGATTATGATGTCCATCATCATGACTATGGCTGTGCTCATGAGTTATGGTCATATGATGATGCTTATGATTGTGTTTTTCTGTTGACGCAAAAAACATACCTATCATCATTATAGATAGCGCGATGATAAAGGAAAGTGTTGGTATTTCTTTGAAAATAATTAATGACAACCCCACCCCGATAAATGGTGATATGGCATAATAAGCACTTGTCTTAGCGGCACCCAATTCTCTTTGGGCATAAATATAAAAGAATATACTTAAGCCATAAGCAAAAAACCCTAATATTAAAGCTACCATAATATAAGATATATTATTTGTTATTTCTCCTATTGCAAGTGCAATTAGCAAAGAACCTATGCCAGAGCCAAAGCCTTTTATTATAACAATCTGCAAAGGGTCTTTCACAGATAATTTTCTTGTGCAGTTGTTTTCTAGTCCCCAACAAATAGAGGCTAGTATTACAAAAAGTGAACCGAACGAAAATGAAAAGCTACTTAGATCTTCTACAGATAAAATAATACTGGACATTGTAATAAGGAAAATAGCGCCCCATAGTCTTTTTCCTATCGTTTCTCGAAATAATACTAAAGCGATTAAAGAGGTCGCAACAATTTCGAAGTTATTAAGTAATGAAACATTAGCGGCAGATGTCATAGTAAGGCCTATCATCAAAAATATAGGTGCCATAATGTCTAAGACAACCATCCCAATCGTATAAGGAAGTTCTTGTTTTGTAAGTTTAGCCTCCGTATTTTCCGCGTGTGATCCTTTCTTGATTAAGTATACAATCGACATACCTAATCCTGCACCAAGATAAAGAAAAGATGCCATCAACGTAGGTGGAACTTCCTTTAACAAGAGTTTCGACACTGGCGAACTAATCGAATATAAGGCCGCATCCAAGATAGCAAAAATTATCGATTTTCTTTTTTCCAATTTACAGACCTCATAATTTTCTTTGATGAATTGTTCTATTGCTTT
>CAYMLE010000124.1:0-8064 GCA_964391115.1 uncultured Herbinix sp.
AACGGGGAGAAGGTATTTATGATGTGGCCTTTGAGGGTCTTATCCGGAATGTGGAGAGACGATATAGGGAGACTAGCTCGGAGACGATTAAACAGGATTATGAAACCTATATGAGAACAACACCCTGTAGAGAGTGTGGAGGACGTAGGCTGAATAAGGAAGCTCTGGCGGTTACCGTCGGAGATAAGAATATTGCAGAGGTTACGGACTATTCCATCCGCGATCTGGCAGATTTTATGAATAATTTAACCTTAAATAATATGCAGCTGCAGATTGGTGCACTTGTTTTGAAGGAAATTAAAGCGAGACTCAGCTTCTTGATTAATGTCGGATTGGATTATCTGACTCTTGCAAGAGCGACTGGTTCCTTGTCCGGTGGAGAAGCCCAGAGAATTCGTCTGGCAACCCAGATAGGTTCCGGCCTTGTTGGGGTGGCCTATATATTGGACGAGCCTAGCATAGGACTCCATCAGAGAGATAATGACAAGCTGTTGAAGGCACTCATGGATCTTAGGGATCTAGGGAATACACTGATTGTTGTAGAGCATGATGAGGATACCATGTTTGCAGCAGATTATGTCATCGACATAGGACCTGGTGCAGGAGAGCATGGTGGTGAAGTGATTGCTATGGGTACTGCTGAGGAGATCATGAAGGTAGAGGAATCCATTACTGGAGCTTACTTAAGTGGACGAATCCGCATCCCATTGCCGGAGGAGAGAAGAAAACCGACGGGCCATCTAACCATAATGGGAGCATCGGAGAATAATCTGAAGAATATAAATGTAGATATACCACTGGGAATAATGACCTGCATTACAGGTGTATCCGGTTCCGGTAAGAGCTCCCTGGTAAATGAAATCCTATATAAGAGACTGGCAAGAGATCTTAACAGAGCTCGTACCATTCCAGGAAAGCATAAGAAGATGAAGGGTATAGAACAGCTGGATAAGGTAATCAACATCGACCAATCCCCAATTGGAAGAACACCCAGATCCAATCCTGCTACCTATACCGGTGTATTCGATATGATCCGAGATTTATTTGCTTCAACTCAGGATGCGAAGATGCGAGGTTACTCTAAAGGACGCTTCAGTTTCAATATTAAGGGAGGCCGATGTGAGGCCTGCAACGGAGACGGTATTCTTAAGATAGAGATGAACTTCCTTCCAGATATCTTTGTACCCTGTGAAGTCTGTGGTGGTAAGCGGTATAATAGAGAAACCTTGGAGGTTCATTATAAGGGAAAGACAATATATGATGTACTGAATATGACCGTAGAGGAAGCCCTTAGGTTCTTTGAACATGTACCCTCCATCCGTAGAAAGATTGAGACCTTAAATGATGTAGGTCTGTCCTATATCAGACTCGGTCATCCCTCTACCGCTCTATCCGGTGGTGAGGCTCAAAGAATTAAACTCGCTACGGAGCTTAGTAGACGGAGTACAGGCAAGACAATCTATATATTGGATGAACCCACAACGGGACTCCATTTTGCCGATGTCCATAAGCTGATTGAAATCATGAGGAGATTTACGGAGACAGGGAATACTGTAGTTGTAATTGAGCATAATCTGGATGTGATTAAAACAGCAGATTATATCATAGATATCGGTCCGGAGGGTGGAGATAAGGGTGGTACTATTGTAGCCCAGGGTACACCGGAGGAAATAGCAGTCAATGAGAATTCCTATACCGGTAAATACGTGAAGAAGTGTCTGGAGCAAGGAGAACAATAGAAGGATCTCTATAAGTTCTGACAAAACATTAATTTTATTATTATTTATTTTCATTTTATTTTACTTGTTAATGAATTTTATGGTTATGAATTAGAGACTGATTTAGAATTAATCTTTACTTTACCGGCAGCAGTGAGAAGCATAATCTGTTGCCGGTATTTTAAATCACAAAAGACTGGAGAAAATAGATATGGAGAAACATTTCTTTGCAATGATATCAAGAATGAAATTTATAGAACGGTGGGCTCTGATGCGAAATTCCAGACAGGAGAATATTAGTGAACACTCCCTGGAGGTAAGTGTTCTTGCCCATGCTCTGGCGGTGATTAGCAATAAACGGCTGGGTAACCAGCTCCACGCGGAGAGGGTAGCCTTACTTGGTACCTATCATGATGCAACAGAGATAATAACCGGAGATATGCCTACTCCAATCAAGTATTTTAATAGCCAGATACAAGGAGCCTATAAGGAAGTAGAAGCAGATGCTGCGAATCGACTTCTTCGCATGCTTCCGGAGGATCTGAAGGAAAGTTATGAGGATATCTTCCTTCCGAAGGAAGAAGAAAAGTATCTATGGAAGCTGGTCAAGGCAGCCGACAAGCTTTCTGCACTTATTAAATGCATCGAGGAGGGCAAGGCCGGTAATAAGGAGTTTGTCAGTGCTGAGAAATCCATTCGACAAAACCTTATGGATATGAAGCTTAAGGAAGTGGATATCTTTATGGAGGAATTCTTGCCATCCTATAGTAAAACCCTGGATGAGCTTAACTAATACTTTCTTACTAATCATGGAAAAACTTACGTTAAAGGTTGCCTTTACTGTCGTAACTATATATAATTATCTATAAAGAGACAATCTTGATGGATCGAATATTTTCTGACAACAGAAAGAAGGTTAATTCATGGATGAATATCAAAAGCGGGACCAGTCAGTTTTAGATCAAAGAAATACAGACCAACCAAATATAGAAGAGTTACATACAGACCATCCAAAGAATGGTTATTTAATTGCTAAGTTATGCTCAAGAATGTTATTGTTCTTTGGAATGGTGCTAATTGCTGCGGGTGGACTTAAGTTCATAGAGGCAAGTACGATTGCAACTCAAGCAAACCAGGTAAATGTTACACTCGACTATCTACAAGAGACTGCCCTTGTACTTCCTGGAACAGGAAATAGCACCAAGTTTTATTTTAGTAAGAATAAAATGAAGAGTTGGGAGTTAATTGATCCCTATGGTCCAATCGACATTTCAGCCCTACTTTCTTCAAAAGAGGTCAGTATTTACTTTAAGGGGAATAAAGATACGGTTCCCGCTGAAGTAAAGCTCCAAGCTGCAAACTCCAGCCTTAAGGCAGAATATAAGGTGTTTAACGGAGAAGGGAGAATAATGCTCCTGGGAGCCTCTTCACCGGTTGAATATAGGAAGGGTTCCTACGGCCAATGGTCCACGGTATTAAATAACATGGTTGTCGCTACACCCTTTGAAATGAATGGTGCAACCCTCTATTTCAGGACCCAAGCTACGAAGCAGCTACGGGCGGGTAAGGCAATCACTGTGAAGGTTCCCAAGAAGCCTACGGCACCCTCTGTGAAACTGGATGGCAGTCGGCTAAATCTTAGCGGACTAAAGGCTGGGCAGACGCAGTACAGAGTCGGTGACAGTAACATATGGTTAGAATTTCAGTCAGCAGATTCCAAAATAAAAACTCTGGATCTTAAGAGCTTGTTAGGACCAGCACTACCAGTCAATGTCTCTATACCGGCCGGTACGATAGAGTTTCGGAATAAGGCAACCGACAAAAAAGTTGCATCTGCGGTAAAGGTAATCGAGGTTTCAAGACAGCCTGTGACTCCTGAAAATCTTAAATTGGAGGGCACAAATCTAACCGTCTTTGATAATAATAAAAAGAATTATTATGAGTATACAATTGTTTCGGCTGGAGAAACGATTGATTTAAGCAAAGCCCGGTGGACTTCCTTTACTTCAACGAAACCAGTCGTTATTAAGAAGGCAGTGATCGGAGATAAGATATATGTCCGGCTAAAGGCTACCACCGATCCGACAACAAAGAATGTTATTCCAGCCTCCACTTATAAGGAGTTTACGGTAGAATATATAATAAAATAAGACGTTGATCGATATATAGATTTCCGATATGGAAACATAAATACCAAGATGTTTAATGTTTTGGTTATATAATTAATATTTGAATTATTGGTATTACAGAAAAAATAACGCTACAACCCTTGGCTTTACTGGGTAGTAGCGTTATTTGATGTTGTTTTCATTCTAACGTATCAGGGTGTCAAAGTCACCCGCTTAATTTACATTATGCTTATTCCCACTCTATTGTGGCAGGTGTCAAAGCCACCCGCTTGATTTACGTTAATTCCTATTCCCACTCTATTGTGGCGGGTGGCTTGCCTGTAATGTCATAGCAGATACGATTTACGTGTTTAACTTCATTTACAATTCTGGTTGATATCTTGCCAAGTAAGTCCCATGGAAGCTCAGCGAATTCAGCAGTCATGAAGTCGGTGGTAGTTACGGCTCTTAAAGCTACAGTATAGTCGTAGGTTCTCTCGTCGCCCATAACACCAACACTGCGAAGGTTGGTTAATACGGCAAAATACTGACCGATGCTGCGGTCTAGGCCGGCAAGAGCGATCTCCTCACGGTAGATGTAATCAGCTTCCTGCAGGATGGCTACTTTATCAGGAGTAATATCTCCGATGATACGGATTGCCAGACCGGGGCCGGGGAAGGGTTGACGGAAGACTAGCTTTTCAGGAATACCCAATTCTAGGCCGGCTTTTCTTACCTCATCCTTAAAAAGATCTCGTAAGGGTTCAATAATTTCCTTGAAGTTAACATGATCTGGTAAGCCGCCGACATTATGATGGCTCTTGATGACTGCAGACTTTCCGAGGCCACTTTCAATTACATCGGGATATATGGTTCCTTGAACCAAATAATCCACTTGACCTATTTTGTTGGCTTCCTCTTCAAATACTCGGATGAATTCTTCACCGATAATCTTTCTTTTTTCTTCTGGTTCTGAGACACCAGCGAGCTTTTTATAAAAACGTTCCTGGGCATTCACACGGATGAAGTTAACATCATATTGCTTTGTGAATATTTCCTCTACCTCGTCACCTTCGTTCTTACGAAGTAAACCATGATCAACAAAGATACAGGTTAGTTGCTTTCCAACAGCTTTACTGATCATTACAGCAGCTACGGAGGAATCGACACCACCGGAGAGGGCGCATAACACCTTTTTATCTCCGATCTTTTCCTGAAGACTCTTTACGGTCTCTTCAGCAAAGGCTGCCATCTTCCAATCACCGGAGCATTCACAGATCTGATAAAGGAAGTTATGAAGCATCTTTGTACCCTGTTGGGTATGAACTACCTCTGGGTGAAACTGAACGCCATATAGCTTACGTTCCTCATCTTCGATTGCTGCAATCGGACAGGAATCGGAATATGATGTAGTTTTAAAACCAGGGGCTGGCGTCTCAATATAATCAGTATGGCTCATCCAGCAGATGGTCTTGTCTGAAACATCAGTAAATAATTTAGAGCTTGTATCCACCTCAAGTTCTGTTCTGCCATATTCCCTTACAGGTGCTTTCGATACCTTACCGCCGAGAGAATAGGTCATCAGCTGACAGCCATAGCAGATACCAAGGATAGGAATTCCCAAGGAGAAGATTTCGGGATCACAGGAGGGAGCATCAGGTGCATATACACTGGCAGGTCCTCCGGTAAATATGATGCCTTTTGGAGCTATTTCTTTTATCCGTTCAAGACTTGTATAGTAAGGCAATACCTCACAATATACATTGCATTCTCTGATGCGTCGTGCGATCAATTGATTATATTGGCCACCGAAGTCAAGTACAATAACCATTTCTTTTTCCAATTTAAAACCTCCTAATGTGTAAAATAGGTAAAAACCAGCGTGTCCGACGTCCTTATATATTAATACTGGTTTAGCCATAAACATTGGTTAAAAGTCACGAATAATAATACAACATTTTATTTTAAAACACAAGACCAGTTTTTATTGCCTTTTCTAATGATTTATATAAGTTAATGGTATCCGATTTATCAAATGTTATTAGTTTATATACAATAAAATACCTATAATATCGATAGGAAATCATAAAATCGATATTATTTTTATTTTTTATCATAATTTTTACATTTAATTCTTTACATTTACACAATATCATGATATTATTTTGCTATAATATAACAATATATGGTATATAACAGCTTGTCAATAGCATACTGTGGAGGTTTTTGTTGTGGGGGAGTATATTACAAGGGAGTTGTTTGATGATTTACCGGAGGTAGAGTTTAGCGTTGGTTATCACTATTTCTTGGGAAATATAAATAATTATATATTTGGATTACTAGCAACCTTAAAGAGTGTTAAAGCTAAGCTACCAATCCTTGAGACGATATATAATGCTAGGGAATACGAAGGGTTGAGAACATTAACCCAAACGTTATATCGAATGATGAACCAAATTGGTGCTAAGGACATTGCCATGCAGTCCTATGAGCTGGAGACCGCTCTATTGAATCAGGAGGATCGATGTCAGGAGTTACTGGAGGACTACATCGACACCCTAGAGCAGTTTTTAGTACATTTGGAACAGCTGCTAATGAAGCTGGATATGAAAAGTCTGCAAAAGAAACAAGAGCAAGTATCATACTTTAACTATGATTTTACCAAGACGAAGGAAAGCATTCAGAGTTCCGCTGATCTATTGGAACGCAAAATAATATAAGAGAGCTATTTACTATGGTAATTTCCATTACCTCCATACAAGCCCTATCTTCCAACTGACAAAAGATAGGGCTTGATTTTTTATATCTATAAAGACAGGTTGTATGCTATCGAACAATCGACAATCGAACTATCCAACTGTCGATGAGGAGCAAGGGGAGGCAGGAATAGGATGTCTATAATTGCGCCTTCTGTCCCTTATCACCCCGTTTACGATTACGGACCTTCCTAGCGTTAAGTATTTTGTCGTTATAAAGGAAGGTTTCTTCATTGGAGTCCTGTGCAGTAGCAAAGCATATAGTATCATTTTTCTCCAGCGTAATTGCTTTCACGCCTCGGCTCGTTTTCTTGAGTTCAGTTACCTCTGACAGGGGGAAGCCTAGGGAAAGACCCTTTTCGGTTAATATGATGACTTTCCGGTTTCCAGCTAAAACCTCTCCGGCAGATAATAAAGTAATGCTAATAATTTCGTCTCCGTCCTCTAGCTTAGTAGAGGAGATGACAGAACGGTTCGTCTCAAACTCGGCACCGGAGACCTGTTTGATATAGCCATATTTGGTGGTAAACAATAACTGTGATTCAAATAGTTGTTCAAAGGAAGTATACAAAATGACATTCTCTTTCTCAAGCTTACAAAGGTTCTGAATCAGAGAGCCCTTATCCTTTAGCTTACACCTTGGAATGATCTCGGACTTCAACTGATACAGATTACCCTCGGCAGTAAAGCAGCATAGCTTGTCCGTGTTTTTCATCTGTATGATATGCGAAAATTCCTTCAGATTATCCTCCGAAGCTCTGGTGTAGCTTGCGGAATCGATGGACTTTGTATATCCAAAACGATCGATTAATACATAGATATCCTCAATTTTTATCTCTTCCACGTATTCGGTTCCAGCTATATTGGTTAGCACTGTTCTACGATCCGTATGGAATTTCTTCTTATATTCACGTAATCGTACTTTAATTACCTTGAATAATTCTTTCCTGTCTCCAAGAACCTTTTTATATTCTTCAATCGAGGATAGTAGTTCAGAGTTCTCATCCTTCAGCCTTAAAATCTCCAAGCCGATTAACTTAGAAAGCTGCATAGAGAGTATGGCATCTGCCTGTCGTTCTGTGAAATTTAAAGTAGCCGCTTGCTTCTCTGATTGCTTGGATTTGAACTTGATACCATCGATATTTCCTTCTATGAGGCAGGCTTTAGCCTGTTTGATGGAGGTGCTCCCTCGCAAAATCTCGATAATTAAGTCTATAACGTCGGTTGCTTTAATTAAACCACCGACGATTTCCAAACGTTTCTGTGCCCGATCCAATAGATAATTATATTCCTTTGTATATAGTTCAACCTGGAAATTAACAAACTCAGCCAGAATATTCTTTAAGCTGAACACGATCGGCTGCTGGTCCTTGACCGCTAGTAGGTTAACGGAATAGGTATCCTCCATAACGGTTTTCTTATATAAACCATTTAGAAGATTGTCGATATCGCGGTCTTTCTTAACCTCAATAACGATGCGGA
>CAYMLE010000125.1:0-7964 GCA_964391115.1 uncultured Herbinix sp.
ATACAACAGAGTGCAATATCGCTTCTACCGTCAACATTTTTAAAAAGTAATTATGAGGTATTGTCGGGTAAGAGTTTTAATGCACTTAAGGGATTCTTTAACTCCATGATTATATCCACAGGAGTAACCGGACTAACGGTTTATTTCTCTTCGTTGACGGCTTACGCCTTAGTAGCATATGACTGGAGGCTTCGTCAGCCGGTTTTTACATTTATCATGGCTGTCATGATGATACCTTCTCAAGTAACCACGATCGGGTTTTATCAATTTATTTACAGAATTCAGTTGACGAATAACTTCTTACCCTTAATCTTGCCTGCGATTGCAGCACCAGCAACTGTTTTCTTTATGAGGCAATATTTACTGGCTTCCTTATCCTTGGATATTGTTAATTCAGGTCGAATTGACGGAGCTGGTGAATTTCATATCTTTAATAGAATTATTTTACCCATTATGAAACCTGCGATTGCGACTCAGGCAATATTCGCTTTTGTGGGTAGCTGGAACCGTCTATTTGAGCCCTTAGTGCTACTAACGGATAGTGATAAATATACGATGCCGATTATGGTAAGCTTGCTTCGTGGTGATATCTATAAGACAGAGTACGGCTCTATATACTTGGGATTAACGCTTACGGTATTGCCTTTGTTCATAGTATATTTTATGTTATCGAAGTATATTATTGCAGGCGTTGCCTTAGGAGGCGTAAAGGAGTAAGTAGTATTTTAAATTAATAATTAAAGATAGTACCTTTCAATATAATCATCAAGCCCATGGGGTTGCCGATTATATTGGGGGGTATTTTCTTTTATAATAGAAAGCAAACCGTATGATATGCGGGTCAGTTGCTTATAAAATATGTTATTTATTACTTGAGATCTATTCTGAGATTGCAAGAAACGTAAATCATGAGAAATGAGGGTTTTGACTTCATATTGTGCCAAATCAAGCTTATGTACAAATGTAATTAAATTTAGTATAATGAACCTATTCATTAAGAATACTCGTTTGGAACGATGATATCTGCGATGCTGACAATATTTTATTAACACAGGAGGAAACCATGAATATACAGAATGAATTTATGAATTTTATAGATGCTTCCACTTCACCTTTTCTTGTTGTTCAAAATAGCTGTGAGCTATTGGAAAAGGCTGGATTTGATCGATTAAACTTTGAAGAGCCCTGGGATCTGAGGAAGGGTGGTTCTTATTACATTACCTTATATGACACTACCCTATATGCCTTTCATATTGGATCCGAACTGAGTGACGACTTTATGCTAAGGATGGCAGCGGCCCATACCGATTTTCCTTCCTTTCGGATCAAACCGAATCCAGAGATGAGAGAGAAAGGGTATCTACGACTAAACACAGAAAACTATGGCAGTATGATATTATCCAGCTGGTTTGACCGACCTTTATCGATCTCCGGTAAGGTAGCTCTTAAAAGTGATCAGATTTTTAAGCCAAAAGAGGTTTTGGTTGATTTAAAGAAACCACTGCTTGTTATACCAAATTTAGCAATCCACCTAAATAGGGATGTCAATAAGGGGGTTGAGATTAACAAACAAAAGGATGTACTTCCCTTATTCGGAACGTCAGAAGATAATCTACATATTAGTCTAAAGTCCATTTTGGCAGAAGAATTAAAGATTCCTGCAGAGGATATACTGGACTATGATCTGTTTATCTATAATCTTGACCAGGCGAAAACAGTAGGTCTCAATCAGGATTTTATCGTTGCACCCAGACTGGATGATTTATCCTCTGTCTATGCTATGCTGAAAGGAATTACACATTCGGTTTGCAATCAGGATATTCATATGATCTGCTTGTTCGATAATGAAGAGATTGGTAACCGAACCAAACAGGGTAGTGCTTCTCAATTTACAACGATGCTGTTAGAAAAGCTATGTGAGACCTTGGGTATGACCAGAATCAACTTATACGAAGTGCTTCAAAGAAGTGCAATGCTATCGATTGATGTTGCACAGGGATACCATCCGAATTTCTCGGGTTATTATGATCCGACGAATATTGCAGAATTAAACAAAGGAATTGCATTTAAGATTGATACTGCTCAGAGATATGCTTATGATACAGGATCCATTGCCATGATACAGCAACTATGTGAAGAGCATCAAATTCCCTATCAAAAACTTACAAACCGTTCCGATGCTACTGTCGGTAGTACCATGGGACCGGTATTATCCACTCAGCTTCCGGTACGTACGGTAGATATTGGTGTTCCCCTCCTGGCAATGCATTCGGCTATGGAAACCATGGGAGCTAAGGATTTGGATAGCTTGATCCAGCTTATGGAGGTTTATTTTTCAATAAATCGATAAAAGAAGCCGCAAAATAATAATTAATCGTTCAAATGATAAGTGTAAAAACAAGAAGTGTAAAGCAAGAAGTGCAAAACAAGAAGTGCAAAACAAGAAGTGTAAAGCAAGAAGAATACGATACACCTTAAATCAAATATGATGAAACGGAGGTTATGTAATGAAAGTGATTATGTATGGTGCCGAGATATGTCCTGATTGTGTTCAAGCAAAGGAAGTATTTGGTCAGAATAGTCATATTGAACTTGACTATAGGAATATAACAGAGAGTACAACCTTATTAAAAGAGTTTTTATCCTATCGAGATCATGATCCAATCTTTGCCCCTGTTATCGAGGGTGGTAAAATCGGGATTCCCTTTTTTCTGTTGGAGGATGGGAGCAAAACCTTTGAAATTACGGATATCCTAACAATGGACGCTTCGGTTAATGGTAATCTTAATGCCTGCTCTATTGACGGTGTGGATGCATTATTGGATTATCATTAGTAATGATTCCTCCGATCAGATATCTCAATAAATGGAATAATAAAGAGGATGGATTATGATGCAAGGTGAAGGCATTGTAATCCATCCTTTTCGTTGACTATAATCAAATCATATGAAACAGAGTACTAGTCGAATAGAGATTCGATTTTATTTTTTTTATGAGTTATATCCCTGATTTCCTCTATGATCTGATCATAGATGGTATCCACTTTTGAAAAATCCATGGCTGTAATATAATAACTCTCTAAGTTATCGTGAAGTTGTTTTGCCCTTGTAATATGGCTGCAGGCATTGTCTATTAGGGATTGTGACATAGATAAATGTCGGGCCATAATGGATATATTCATGATCTCTATGGGTTTCATTAATCCTTCGATCGATATACTGTTCTCATAATTACAGGAATGAAAGGAATTCGATGTGGTTATGGCTATACCGGCTTTCGGAAATAACAGATGGTCAATTTTATCCGGATTTTGAATGGAATCGTAGCAGGTTATAACATCTAAGGATTTTGACATCGCATAGCAGTGGAGATTGGTCATAAAGGCAGTGGAGGCAGCGCCCCAATCATCGGTTATAACATATTGCTTTGAGCATAGGCTAGATATCGTATCCTCAAAGAAGACAAGCTGATCGACAGAAACTGCACTTAGTAGTCGTTTATGCTCTTTACCCGTAGGAGAATCCTCTAATTCTTCTATGATCCTAGATGCTTCCAAGGCTACAGCTTCATTATTTACATATCGATCCGCTAACTTTTTGTTGGCCTCTAGTAGAGCTGCGGCAGCTGTAATACAAGAAGTGGCCATAGAATGGCATTGGGATATGGTATCACTAAGCTCGATGATATCCTGTTTATGATGCTTTAGGATATTATCATCCCATACAGAGCCCATATTAATAATGACATCATATGCACCGGGATAGCTGGGATCCATCGTATGTGGTGCAGTACCGTCAACCATAGCAAATCCTGCATCACGATCAAGAATAGCGTCAAGGGACATAGGATCACTGGCACAGGGGATATATTCGATTGTATGTCCCTCTTGCACCAATGCTTTTGCGATACGGCGCATTAAGGAACTTTTTCCACTGCCCGGTCCTCCTTTTAAAATATAAAGGCGCTTCCCGATAACAGGATCTCTGAGTTGATTAAATAAAGGCACAAAACCATGTTTGGTATTACTTCCCAAGAAGAACCGAATATCATTATGGTTTATCATATATTACTCCTATATCTGTTTCTTTACATCATTGTATGTGATAACCCGTTGTATGTGTGATATATGTAACCCTCTAATTAGTAATAATTATTATATTTTTCCCCTTTTTAAATTAATCATTATCATGTAAAATATAGTTGGTAGGTACTTATATTTTACCAATGATTCAGTCTGTTACTATGATAATGTTTTGATATATTATGACCAATGAAATGGGAGTATAGGAGATGATAATATGGAGCATGAAACTAATATAAATGAAGAAATCCTTGATAAGATGACAAAAATATGTATTTGTAAAAGCAAATCAAGAGCAGTTATGAAAAAAGTAATAAAAGATGGCGCAAGAACCTTAGAGGAAGTACAGAAAGCTACCGGGGCAGGTTCCGGACCCTGTGGAGGAAGGCGTTGTACTCCTAAGATACTGAAGCTATTAGAGGAATTACAGCATGAGGAGGAATAAGGAATGAATCAAAGGAGCACCCCGAATCGACAGCTTTGGGCACAGTTTGATGCCCTACAGTTAGGGACGAAATGGGATGAGAAGGATATTATAAAGCCCCAAATATTGATTGAAGATGTATATGGAGATAGTCATCCGGGCAGTGTACACTTGGATCAGTTGGTAGAGCAAGCAAAGTATGGAGTGTTTGAATGCGGAGGTTATCCTGCCCAGTTTCATACCACGGATATCTGTGATGGCTGTGCCCAGGGTCATGACGGTATGAATTTTATTCTGGCCTCCAGGGAAGCAATCTGTGATATGGTGGAGATACATGGATCGGTCACCCCATGGGATGGTCTTTTGTTAACCTCCTCATGTGATAAATCCGTTCCCGCCCATCTGAAAGCAGCGGCCAGACTGGATATTCCGACCATATTTATTCCCGGTGGTAGTATGAGACCAGGTCCTTATATGACTACGTCCATGTTGGCAGGGGATATATCCTTACGACAAAAACGTGAAGGAGAGATTACGGATCAGGAGGTCAGGGATTATAAAATAACCGGCTGCCCCTCATTTGGTGCTTGCTCCTTCTTAGGAACCGCCAGTACGATGCAGTGTATGGCAGAAGCCTTAGGCTTAGCCCTCCCCGGTTCCGCCTTAGTGCCGGCTACCATGAGGGATATTCTTCAATACTCTAGGAATGCAGGTCGTAAGATTATGGAGCTGGTAGAGAAGGATATTACTCCAAGTAAAATTATGACCAAGGAAGCTTTTCATAATGCCTTTATCGTACATAGTGCGATTGGCGGTTCTACCAATGCGATGATTCATCTTCCTTCGATTGCCAGAGAGCTGGGTATCGAGATCGATCCGGAGATGGTGGACGAGATAAATCACAAGATTCCTCATCTTGGTAATATTACTCCCGGTGGCAAGCATGTAACAGAGTCCTTCTGGTTCGCAGGCGGAATTCCAATGATTCAGAAGATGCTACAGGAATATTTGAATCTTGATGTTCTAACAGTAACGGGAAAAACCTTAGGTGAGAACCTGGAGGATATCGAACGGGATAATTTCTTTGCACGTAATCTTGGTTATCTTGCTAACTATGGACTGACACGAGAAGATGTAATACTTCCGATGGAGGAGGTAGAGGAAGCTGGTTCTATCGCAGTTCTTAAGGGGAATATAGCGCCGGAGGGTTCGGTGATAAAATATGCAGCCTGCGTGAAAGAGCTCCATATACACAAGGGGCCTGCTAGAGTATTTAATTCAGAAGAGGAAGCTCATCAAGCGGTAGTTACAGGAAAGATTAATCCTGGGGATGTCATCGTCATTCGCTACGAAGGCCCTAGAGGCTCCGGAATGCCGGAGATGTTCATGACCACAGAAGCGATTGTATGTGACAAGCGTTTGAATGGAACGGTATCCCTGATAACCGACGGTAGATTTTCTGGAGCAACCAGAGGTGCTGCCATCGGGCATATATCACCGGAAGCAGCGGTTGGAGGGCCGATTGCATATATTCGGGAGGAGGATATTATTGAATATCATATTCCCGAGAGAAGAATTAACTGCGTCGGAATTGCCGGTAAGGAAGTGTCACCGGAGGAAGTAGCCAAGATCTTTGAACAACGGGCGAAGGAGGGTATTATCCCAAGACCGAAGAGAAAAGGAGTTCTTAAGAGATATACCACTCAGGCATTGTCTGCCATGAAGGGTGCGGGCTACGACTAGAAATAAATAAAAATCGTTTGAATTATTGTACAAAACTTGGTTCAGGTGCCATAAGTCTGGTAAATGAACCTTTATGTTTCGCAGTTACCTATAATACTTATTACATTAGAAGGAGAACAACGGATGAAAGCGAAATTTTTAACACCGGTTGTAACTGCCTTTGATCAGGAGCTAAATCTGGATCTCCAGGCAAATAAAAATATCTGGGATTTTGTAATCGATGGAGGAGTGGATGGAATTATCCTATTGGGTAGTACAGGAGAGTTCTTCGCTCTATCAATGGAGCAAAAGAAGCAGCTGATTTCGTCAGCAGCTGAGCATATCAACAAAAGGGTACCTCTGATTGTTGGCACCGGTTCTATGAGTGTTGAGGATACCATAGAGCTATCAAACTATGCCTCTGCTCAGGGAGCGGATGGCGTTATCATCGTTCCTCCCTATTATTTTTCGCTGCCTGATAGCAGTATTGAAGAATATTTTAATCAGGTGGCAAATGCTGTTCAGACGAAGATATATATCTATAATTATCCTGAACGGGTGGGCTATGATATAAAACCGGAAATTATGTTGAAGCTATGCAGAAATCATA
The DNA here is from genome assembly GCA_964391115.1 of uncultured Herbinix sp. GTDB lineage: Bacteria > Bacillota > Clostridia > Lachnospirales > Lachnospiraceae > Mobilitalea. The sequence goes on from CAYMLE010000125.1 coordinate 6,838, forward strand.
AAAATATTGCTGGCTGTAAGGATACAGTAACTAATTTTGCTCATACAAGAGAATTATTAAAACGCATTCTTCCGGAATTCCCTGAATTTGAGGTGCTCTCTGGATATGATGATTATTTTGGCCATAATGTTCTAAGTGGTGGTAGTGGTACCATCGGTGGGCTATCCAATGTAGCACCTGATGTAAGCACTGGGTGGGTAAATGCATTTAGAGAAAATGATCCTGTAGCAATGGCGCATTATCAAAAACAGATGGATATCCTGGCTGGATTGTTTGAATTCGGGGTGCCCTTTGTTCCTTTGGTGAAGAAAGCAATGATCCTGAGAGGTATCCAGATGGAGGATTACTGTACGTCTCCGTTACTTCTAGCAAATGAAGAACAAACAGAGAAAATCTTGGATATCCTCAGACAGGTTGGTATTGAGGTGAAATAAGATCTAAGAATATCTTGAAGTTTATAGAAAAAAATCATAGTGAATATATGCGAAGTATAATAGAATAAACCGCTTGCTTTTGCTCTATGGAAGCAGAACAAATGAGAGCAGAACAAATGAGAGCAAAACAAATAAGAGTAAAACAAATGAGAGAGAACAATAGTAGAGCCAGTATTCATTGAATACTGGCTCTACTATTGTTCTTGGCCTTGGGTTATTGGCATATTGATTGTTTGTATTATTATCATCATCCTATGATATTATGTTCGTCATCAAAAAAGAAAACAGGTTCAATTAATCAGGTTCAATTTAACAGAGTACGTTTTACTTTGTGTAATTATCAAAATATCCTTGTACTAGAACGATGGGGGTTCCTTTGTCGCCGCTACCGGAGGTTAAGTCGCAGAGAGAACCAATCAAATCTGTAATACGGCGGGGAGTAGTACCCTCGGAGACCATATTGCCAACTAAATCCTCGTCCTTTTGGCGGATATATTCTGAAATAGCATTTTTTAAAGCTTCCCCATTCAGATGAGAGTATTCATTATCCGCTAAGTATTTTAGTTTAACTTCATTTGGTTGACCTTCAAGACCTGAAGTATAAGCAGGAGATACGACCGGGTCTGCCAGTTCCCAGATTTTACCGATGGGATCCTTGAAAGCACCGTCTCCATATACCATTACTTCGATATG
>CAYMLE010000126.1:0-7898 GCA_964391115.1 uncultured Herbinix sp.
AAGGCCATTCCTACTAAATGTACCATGGCCTCCTTCTCCTTGGGAATCGGCTTTCCTCGAACTGCTTCGATCAAGAGAAATACCAGTCTGCCTCCATCAAGGGCAGGGATGGGAAGTAGATTCATAACTCCAAGGTTGGTACTAATTAGAATGCAGAAGCTAGCTAGGGATAATAGAACAGCGCGAATACCATAGTCCTGAGTTTCATCCACAATCTGGCCTACTACATTTACGATTCCAACTGGTCCTGAGATTTCCTTGACACTGGCTTTGCCAGAAATAAGGTATCCAAGACTATCGAGGGCATATCGGATATTATAATTCAATTCATAAAAGCTATTGACTATGGTCTGTATCGGTGATATCTTCTCATACCTTCCATTAAATCCCAAACCAAGGGAATAAGAAGTAATGAGCTTCGGAGTAACCGATATCTCCTTACGTTTTCCATCCCTGAGGTAGGTCATGGAAACCGCTTGATCCGTCAGAGGATGCTCCTGAAGGTAGCTCATAAGATCAGAACCACTATTTATCTCGACACCATTTACATTTACTATAACATCACCAACTGCAGCTCCTGCCTGTTCCAGGGGCCCGCCAATACCTACTTCAAGGATTTCAGCCGTTGGTAACTCACTACTATAGGTAAAGCTCATCATATAACTACTTAATTCTTTCGGTACTATAGAAGCGGTATGTTTCTTACCGTCTCTTTTATAAGATATATCTACAGCCTCTTCCTTCATGGGACGGAAGAAGAAATTAAGTGTGATTTCTCTAGAAAAATGAATATTCCGACCATTAATCTCTGTGATTACATCTCCCTGCTGCAGGTTTGCCGCTGCTGCTGGAGAACCTTCCTCTACCTTCGTAATATATGGTTTATCGACTCCGACCGCACTGATAACAACCAGGGCCAGCAAGAAGGCTAGAATAAAGTTGAAGAAGGCGCCACCGAAGATTACGGAGAATCTTGCCCAAACACTTTTCTTATGAAAAGCACCCTCCTCCTCTACTGTTTCATCCTCTCCAAGCATCATACAGGATCCACCAAAAGGAAGTAGCTTAAGGGAATATCTCGTTCCATTCTTAACAAAACTAGCAATTCGCGGACCCAAACCAACGGAAAATTCCGTTACCGTAATGCCGTTTTTCTTAGCCAGCAGGAAATGTCCCAATTCGTGTATTATAATTATAAAACCTAATAATAGTACCGCCACAATTATCTTCATATATTCATCCTTTCCAATAACTCGGATTTCGAATCAGCGATCGGTATTTCTCTTATTTACAATCTACCGTTTATAACCGAGTAAGTTCTTTCATAAAATCATATGTTTGTAGCTCCGTATTCAGAATGTCATTTAGATTCGGTTCATGGATTAATCGGTGCTGTCCCATGGCTTGCTTTATCAAGCCCGGTATATCAAGAAAACCGATTTTATGCTCTAAGAACCTAGCCACAGCCCATTCATTTGCAGCATTGTAAACGGTGGGCATACTACCACCTACTCTGCCAGCCTCCATACCTAGTTTTAAACCGAAGAAGGTATCAAGATCCGGTTCTTCAAAAGTTAACTGTTTCAATCTTGTAAAATCCAATCGTTCCCCCTGCTCTAAGCTCGTTCTACCTGGGTAGAACAGAGCATATTGAATCGGAAGACGCATATCTGGTAGTCCCATCTGAGCCAGAACGCTGCCATCCACGTATTCCACCATGGAATGAATGATACTCTGAGGATGAACGACTACCTGAATCTGTTCCATCGGTATATCAAATAGCCATCTGGCTTCCATAACCTCTAGGCCTTTATTGACCATGGTTGCAGAATCAATCGTAATCTTATGACCCATCGCCCAATTTGGATGCTTTAAGGCATCCGCTGGCGTAATGGAGCCTAGATCCTCTAATTTCTTACCACGGAATGGTCCTCCTGAGGCCGTCAGTAATAATTTATGAACCGACTGTCGTTCCTCACCTTGAAGTGCTTGAAAGATAGCCGAATGCTCACTATCCACTGGAAGTAGGGCGCAGCCTTTCTCTTTAATTAAGGGCATAATAAGATGACCCGCAGTAACTAGGGTCTCCTTATTCGCTAGAGCAATATCCTTACCCGCCTTTATTGCCTCTATGGTGGGTTGAATTCCTATCATGCCAACCATAGCGGTAACGATCATTTCTGCTTCTGGATCCGTAGCACAGGCGATGATTCCATCCATTCCTGCTTCTACCTTAACCGGTAAATCTTTCACTCTATCACGAAGTAAAATCGCCTTCTCCTCATTAAATACACAGACCAGCTTAGGTCCAAATTCTCTAATCTGCTCTTCTAATCGTTCAATATTGCTCCCTGCGGCTAGCGCAGTTACTCTGAGCTCTGCCTTATGCTCTCTAACGATATCTAGGGTCTGAGTTCCAATTGAACCCGTTGAGCCCAGGACTGCAATCTTTTTCATATAATAAAACCCTCCAAAGTATCAAAACACCGCGAAATTGGGCATTAGAACAAATATCTCTTCTTAGTTATGATTTTCAATAATTATCATCATCTCCAAAGTGCAAAATACTGCGAATTTGTACATTAGTATAAATTTTGTCGTGTTAATTACTCTTTTATTAACTAACACTATCTCCAAAGTGCAAAACGCTACGAATTTGGACATTAGAACAAATTTGTCTTGTTCTTATGATTTTCAATAACTAACGCTATCTCCAAAGTGCGATATCCATTTATAAATCCTAATCTCTCTATCGAATGTTAATCATCAATCATTTCTACCATAATAAGAAGCAAATAGTCGAAACCGAGATTACCCTCATTATACTTTTCTAATGTGTATTTTTTATGTCCATCTTATATTTATATCAACTCATTGCATCATATCAATATTATATTACGAATTTACAACTAAATACAACATACCATCTTGATATATAAAAACAGTATAACGCTGAAACATCCTACGCTTATAGAAACTCTGCCAGATAATATACGATGGGTGCTGTAAATATAACACTGTCAAACCGGTCCAGTATTCCACCGTGGCCAGGTATCATATTACTATAATCTTTGATATTGTGGTTTCTCTTAATTGCAGAGGCTGCCAAATCACCGATTTGTGAGATAACACTTGAGGCAGCACCGATAATCGTAAATACCAGCTGGGGATTTGTGATTCCTGTAATGGAATCCTTTATGATCGTGGCATAGATAAATCCAAGCAATGCTGCACCTACGAAACCTCCGATGTACCCCTCTAGAGATTTCTTTGGACTCAGCTTCGGAGTTACCTTATGTTTACCAAATAGCATGCCTACACAATAGGCACAGGTGTCTGAGCCCCAGGCTCCGATAAAAATCAACCATACAAGCCAAGCCCCATCCTCCAGTATCCGGACCTGGTATATGTAGGATAACATAACACTAACATAAAATAAGCCAAAGAAGGCCATTGTTATCCGGTCGGTATTGAATTCAGGAAATTTAATAACATATACCGCCATCAGCAGTAAAAGAAAGAGGATAAAGAACATCATAAGATAATCCTGCTGTTTTAAGTAGATTAGAATATAGTATATAATTCCGGCCAAGTATCCAAGAAATCCTGGCAATGCCTTCTGGATTCCTACAATTCGGTATAATTCCATCATACCAATTAATGAAATAATTCCTATGGCTGCAAATAGTATATTACCTCCAAGCGCCACAAGTATAATGGCCGATGCCAATACCATAATACCACTGAGCAATCTCACCTTAAACATGATTTCCTCCCCTTAACGCTAGATACAAGCCATACTTTTCTCGCATCGCTTTCGCGTAATAATATGAATTTGTTTTATACTAATATTTATTTTTATTTTTATTTATTTTTATTTTTATAGTTAGCCACGGTTTCTATATTTAACCGATGGTACCGAATTTTCTTTTTCTACTGCTGTAGTATTCTACTGCTTTTCTTAATTCTTCCTTATTGAAATCCGGCCAAAGAACATCGGTAAAGTATAACTCCGTATAGGCTGACTGCCATAGCAGGAAATTAGATAGTCTTTGTTCCCCACTGGTACGGATCATTAGATCCGGTTCCGGTATTCCTCGAGTATCCAGATATTCTCCAAAGTTCTCTTCATTTATATGATCAAGTGCAAGATGCCCATCCTTTACCTCACGGGTGATGGCCTTAACTGCACGAATAATCTCATCTCTGCTTCCATAGTTAATCGCTACCTGTAATTTCAAGCCAGTATTATTTGCGGAGGCTTCTTCCAGCTCAGCAATGCTTTTTTGGATACTCTCCGTCAAGATGGAGGTATCCCCAATAATATGAACCTTCATATTATTTTTTTTGCTGGTCTTGATACTGGTTTCCAAATAACTTTTTAGTAGCTTCATCAGAGCGTCCACTTCCTCCTTCGGACGCCGCCAGTTCTCCGTTGAGAAGGCATAGACAGTCAGGTACTCTATCCCCATCTTATATGCATCCTCACAGATTTTTTCTACTACCTTGCTACCCTGGGTATGGCCATAATTTCTGGGCATTAGTCTCTTTCTTGCCCATCTACCATTACCATCCAATATGATCGCAACATGTTTCGGAATCATTATCTCATTTTCCATATTCCTATACTCCTATGTGAATAAGGGTGTCCCAAAAGGCTATTACTATATGTGCGGACAGTAAATTCCTTTTGCGAACACCCCTGATATGAATCGGATTGTCTGCCCAGACAGTCAATCGCCAATACTAAATTATTTTGTAAATAAGTTAACTGAATGAAACTTGATATTAAACAGTAAGAATTTCCTTGGACTTATCTTCCATTTGCTTATCGATCTCTGCAATATAGCGATCCGTCAGCTTCTGACAATCATCCTCAAGGCTTTTAACCTCATCTTCGGAGATCTCACTGGCTTTGCTCATCTTCTTGAACTGGTCATTCGCATCTCTTCTGATATTACGAATTGCGATCTTAGCAGCCTCTGCCTTCTTCTTAACATCCTTAACCAGGTCTTTTCTTCTCTCCTCGGTAAGTTCCGGAAACACGATACGGATTACTTTGCCATCGTTATTCGGTGTAATTCCCAAATCAGAAGCAATGATTGCTTTCTCAATATCCTTGATCAGCTTACTCTCCCAAGGCTGTATCTGGATTACTCTTGCTTCCGGTACAGAGATATTCGCTACTGCCTGTAAAGCAGATGGTTGACCGTAGTAATCTATTCTCAGTTTATCTAATAGATGGGGGTTTGCTCTTCCGGCACGGATGTTAGCATACTCTTCCTTTAAGGTATCCACGGTCTTTCCCATTTTTGTACTGAATTGATCTAATCTTGCATCCATTCTTAATCCCTCCTAATCATATTAAACACTGATGCTCAAATATTGGCATCGTTATAAGCCTCTATCGGCTATGGTAACTATAATAATGTTTTGATAATACTACTCAGCGATCGTCATTCTCGTACCTAAGGGCTTGCCTTGAGCTGCTGATATAATACTATTTTCTTCGGATAAACCGAATAATAAGATTGGCATCTTATTCTCTATACAAAGTACTGTAGCGGTCAGATCAACAACTCCTAGCTTCTGATCTAGAACCTGCTGCAATGGTATGTTATCAAATTTCTTGGCATTTGGATTATCTTTTGGATCACATTCGTATACTCCATCCACATTTCGTGCCATCAATATGATATCACAATCCAGTTCGATGGCTCTTAATACGGTTGCGGTATCCGTTGAAAAATAGGGATGACCGGTTCCTCCTGCTAAGAAGGCCACGCCTTCTTTCTTCATACATGAGATTGCATCATCCTTTGAGAAAAGTCTAGTCATACTTCCACATGCAAAGGGTGTAAACACCTCTGTATTTATCCCTACATAACGGAAGATCTCCGATACATAGATACAGTTCATAACGGTTGCTAGCATACCAATCTGGTCGGCTTTGGTTCGGTCAATGGTTTCGCTGGATCTACCTCTCCAGAAATTACCGCCCCCGATAACGACACTAACCTCGATACCATCCTCAATCAATTGTTTCACCTGTTTCGCAACACCGATACAGATAGCTTCATCGAAGCCCGTTTTCTTATCTCCTGCCAGAGCTTCTCCGCTCAGCTTCAGTAATACCCGCTTGTATTCTTTCATGGTTTGTTTGCCTCCATACAATGTCCTATTAAGACCCTATGTTACAATGGTCTGGTCTCTAAAAAGGTTTTCCACTCGCCAAAAAGAATGCGGGAAAGCTCCTGCACTCTTATGACTTATCCTCAATAATTTACCACAAAATGATGGACATTACTAGCAGTAAATTCGTTTATTCAAAAATATTATCTACATCTACTTCAGAATAGGATAAGGAGCAGAAACCTTCAATTACTGCGCCATTATTAATCTGGACTGACTTAGTTTTAATATTACCCTTTATTATGGCTGTTGAGTCAATAACAATCGGGCCATTGATATCTATTTCCCCTTTAACAGCGCCGGCTATGACACCAGAGGTAGCCGTAATATCACCGATGACTACGGTACCGAGGCCTACTTTAACGCTACCTTCACTGGTAATGCTACCCTCCATACGCTCTGTATTAACATAAACCTCTGCCGCACTAGTGTTACCATTAATCCTACCAGTTATGGACAGTTTACCGAGACAATCGATATCACCAGTCACATTACCCATAACATCTAAGGAACCTTCTGAGGAGATACTACCGTTAATTGTTGTACCCTTAGAGATAACCGTTACCTCATCATCATTTGCAATTCCTGATGCTTTTAGCTTCGGTAAGCTTTCTTTTGCTTCCTCCGATTTTGTTTCCTCTTCCTCTGAATTTAATGCATCCAATAATTCTAAATCGATATTCTCATCCATATCATCGCCCTCTTCTTCAATGCGTTTTTCTGATTCCATATCATCCAAATTACCTATCAGATTCATAAGCTGTTCTTCGTTCGAAGTGTCACTCTCAGGAGCCTTGTCATCCATAGCAAACTCCTCCAGCCATTCCTTCATCTTCTCGCTATCTGTTTCTTCATCCTCGGCTTTCTCGTTCAAGTCCAAGGTATTAACCATTGGTTCTTGAACTTCATCGTCCTTGGCATGATCGTCCGGCAGTAGTTCATTCACTGCCTGGGTTAAATCATCCTTGAAATCCTTGAAAAAACTCATCAGTATAAATCCTCCCTATGTATTGGATTATTTGACTTCATCCGCCTTAATCTGTTGAATGGGTTTCACATCTACATTCAACGGTAAAACTTCCGCCCCCCCATAAATCAGAGCTTCCAAAAGCTCCGGTAGGGAGTCAACTGTGGTTTTCTTAGTGTGTACATCATGCATCAGTACAATGGATCTTTTCTTATTGGCAACCCCGTTCAATACATTGTTGATCAATTGATCCTTTGTATATGCAACGCCAGTCGCATCCCCATTGTCCACATTCCAGTCATAATACAACATTGATTTTTCGTCCAGATACTTTATGAAATCATTCATACCCTTTTTATTTACCTGATTCAGACTTCCGCCTGGAAAGCGGTAAATCGTAGGTATGTACCCAGTAGTATCATATAACAAATTCCATAGTTTTGTAAAGTCTTTATCAAAATCTTCTAAGGAATTATATATTTCATTATATTTATGGGAATAGGAATGCATACCCAATGTATGGCCTTCCTCGATGATCCTTCGATACAATTGTATGGATTCCTCATCGGTCTTACCTACGACAAAGAAGGTTGCCCTACTATCATAATAAGCTAGAATATCCAAGATGTCATCGGTATAACTGCTAGGTCCATCATCAAAGGTAAGATATACCTTCTTCCCTGCATAAATGCCGTTCTTATCAACCGTTTTAAGATCCGCCTTATCGGTTGTACTGTTG
>CAYMLE010000127.1:0-7893 GCA_964391115.1 uncultured Herbinix sp.
GTATCTACAATAAATCCTAGAATCATTGGCTTAAACCCTATGTTTTTGATATCACTAAAACTTGTTTTAAGTCCAATCGCTGATAATGCCATTACCATGCTGAATTTCGATGTTTTTGAAAGACCAGGAATTAATGCATCAGGTATTAGGCCTGTACTACGAAGAGCTACAACAACCAGAAATAAAATAATAAAATAGGGGAAGATTTTCTTGAAGTTAACAGAGATTCGTCCTTGTGTCCCCTCTGATTTTGCCTCTAACCGTTCTGTTATAACAGAGAATATTAATACATATGGAATGATAAACAATGTTCTGGTTAGTTTAACAATAACTGCGGTATTTCCTGCAAACTCATTAAATGCATAACCTGCTGCTACAACTGATGATGTATCATTGACAGCAGTGCCTACCCACAAACCATAACCCATACTAGACATACCAAGAGCAATACCAATCCATGGAATTACAACCACCGTAAGAATATCAAATAGGAAGGTTGAGGATATTGCATATGCTATATCTTTATCCTTTGCTTTGATAACGGGACCAACTGCAGCCACAGCAGAACCACCACATATTGCTGTACTGACTGATAATAGATTGGTAAGCTTCCAGTTCATTCCAAACAATTTACCGATTAGGTTTCCTGCACCAAACGCTGTTGCCATAGTAAAGATCATTACAAATAGTGAGTATTTTCCTACATCGAATACTTCAGCGAAATTCATATTTACACCCATAAGTATAATACCAATACGAAGAACCATTTTTCCTGTGTAACTTACTCCTGAATTAAAATACTTATGTTTATTTAATATGGGATTTAATGCCATACCAACCAGAAGGGCCATAACGGTAGCTCCTATAATATCGCCCGGAATAAAATTACTTAAGAACATTGCAATAACTGCAACACCAGCACTAAGTAACAACCCAGGTGCTATGCTTTTTAATTTTTCAATCATAATAACCTCCAAAGTTCTTTAATTTAACTTGAATATACCATATTACTAATATAAAATGAAATTATAAATTCTTATATAACCATAAATTTAACTTATAATCATTTAGAGGAGGTTGCAAATGCTAGACTACAGATTACAAACATTCCTTACGCTATGTGAAACTTGTAACTATACAAAGACTGCAGACAAACTTAATATGACACAGCCTGCTGTATCACAACATATCCAGTTTCTAGAAAATTACTATCAAGTGGGATTGATCTCAGGAAAAGGTAAGAACTTTTCTCTTACAGAAGAAGGCAAAGCATTGCAGGAATATACAAGAACTTTGAATGCAAATTCGGAACGTATTTTGCCCTTATTGCACCGCATAAAAAATCAAGTTAAACCATTAAGTTTTGGAGCAACCTTGACCATTGGCGAATACACGGTTCCGCCTATTTTATTTGAACTATTTCAAGAAGACTCTGATATTGATATTTCTATGTTTGTAGAAAACACTCATGTGCTTCAGGAAATGCTTTGGGAGGGAAAAATAGACTTTGCCTTATTGGAGGGTCATTTTAACCAGAATCAATTTGAATATAAGCTGATCTCCAATGAAACATTTATTGGTGTTTGTTCTCCGGATAACAAAATTGCATCCAAACCTACAGATCTGGAAGAATTGCTTGAGCAAAATCTTATTCTACGGGAACCAGGTAGTGGAACCCGCGATATACTTGAACAAGCATTATATAATCAAAATCTTAGTATCAAAGACTTTAAAAGAAAAATCGAACTTGGTAATATGAATGCAATTAAAGAACTGTGTCATCAAAATATTGGTATTACTTTTATGTACCGCGAAGCTGTAAAAAAGGAATTATCACAAGGATATCTTAAAGAGATTCCCATACGAGATTTTAATATCAGTCATCCATTTAATTTTGTCTATTTAAAGAATTCACCTGATATACCACAGATTGAATACTGGTTTGACAAAATAATCAATCTGAGAAATCATTAACCCAACCCCTATATCAACGTCTGTATCTGCGCCTGTTTCTGTGTCTACGTCTGCATCAGCGACTGCGGCTGCGGCTGTGTCTGTGTCTGCATCAGCGGCTGCGATTGTATCTGCGACTGCGGCTGCATCTGCATCAACGTTTACGGCTGTGTCTTGTTATTAACTTGTTAGATTATATCCAAACTGCGCGATACCTGGAATTGTATAGATATTACTATAGCCAGCATCGATAAGTACCTGTGCAGCCAATGAACTTTTATATCCCATTTGACAGTATAGTATGATTGCAGTATCCTTTCGCATACTTACCGAATATGGATTATTCGTTAGGTCATGTAATGGAATACAAATGCTTCCATCGATATGCCCTTGCTTATAATCCTCACTCGTCCGCACATCGATCATGATTGCCTTGCGATCACTTAACATCATCTCCCATGCTTCATTGGGCTGTATCATTATGCTCTTAACCTCTCTAACCTTAGTTCGAGGTATTCGCTTTTCCCTAACAAGCATTCTTACAACAATGTCTATGGCTTCCGAAAGAGTCAGGTTACCCTTGAGATCAAACACCTTATGTTCACGCTCGAACATGATCCCTTTCACATACACCTGCGCTATATGCATAACGCAGGTGTGGCAGCTATATAGATCAAGTAGATTCTTGGCGGCTGACCATTCATTCTCATCTCGTTCTGAAAATTCTGTCAAAAGAGCTTCATGAACGATTCTTGCAACGGATCGGCGCTCAATCAAGTTGCTTCTATTTGTTATATCATAGTCCTCTATGATACGCTTATTCATAGCATAATCGATATATCCCGATGACCAATCGTCACGAGTTGGCTCTATATCGCCTTTACTACTTCGAATAATCATTGCTACAAACTGTTCCGTCGTAACCTTATCCTCCGGATGAAACCAACCATCTTTCACCCTCTTAATAATGCCACGTTCTGTTAGATACAATATATGATCATTATCATTATGATTTTTATCACTATGGTCTATATCACGATTTACATCACTATAATCTATATCACTATGATTTATATCAGTATGATCTATATCACTATAATCTATATCACTATAATCTTTATCACAATGATTAATATCACTATGATCTTTATCTCTATGATCTTTCATATCATCAAGATTTTTGTCTTTCACTTCGGCATTGCTGACCCCTAGATTAAGCTCTTCAATACCTAAATTAATTGCTGAATGCTGTAGCTTCTTCATATTATTAGTCCTTTATTATACAATTATATCCATTAATATAACACTAGAAATGATTTTTCGAAGGTTACAGGGATAGTTATACCGTCTACTGAACAGGAGAAACTCTAAAGGTTACATTGTCATAGGCGTCAATGTCTGTAATAGAGAAAATTCCTGAAGTATTCTTTATAACCTCTCCTGACCACAAATCTGTTAAGTTATAGCTTGATGCATTTTTAAATTGATCAGAAGCAACCATTTTGTGTCCAATATAACTAATAATACGACTTACATCAATCGAATGCTCGTTAGTATCCCTTGCGTCACTCAGATTAATAAAGGATACTGCAATATCACCATTCACAAGAGGTTTTACAAGAATATCAAGACGGTTGTTATTCGCTACATATGCCGTATCGGGATTAGCACTGTCGATCGAGCAATAAACTCTCTTTGCCTGGATACCAAGCGCATCCTGATTCAATGCAATCAAGTCTTTGTTCGCTATGATATTCCAAAGCTCATCACCCTTTGTAACACGTCTTAAATCCAATCCAAGCATAAGTGGAGAATTCATCATACACCACATAGTCATATGTGTTTTACTCATGGTATTCGTTATTCCGTTCATACCGATTGCAAGCATATCAGGATCGTTCCATCCCTTATCAAGTCCGGCAAACTCGTCCATAATAACCGCCTTATTGTACTGTGAGGTTATACTATCAGTATAGTTAGCCGTCCATGCAGCCGATCCCGCATCGCCATCAGAACCAACGCTAAAGGTAATATCATTTAGAATACGCCATGAGTTTCCAACCTTATATCCCCAATTTTGAGGTTGTGTTTTACCCCATTCACAGATGGAGTATACAACATCATGATTCGGGTTGGCGTTGTTCAAACCTTCAAGTAAAGCCGCATAGGAATTAAGGGTATTCTCCTGCCTTCTGTGATTCATCAGACGTATAATATTATCTCCCTCGTTTAAATACACTTTTATGTCTTCTGAAGCTATAAAGGTAGTTGTATTATCGGTAAGAGGAAGTATATCATCAAAATACCTGGTTTCATTCTCTATATCTCCTACTGCAAGCTGAAGCCAGCGTCCTGTTCCAACCTCTTCGCCACTTGCATAATTAACAGATATGGAATATTCCCCTGCAACAGAAGTGTTTACAGTAAAGCCTATTTCACACCAACGGTCTCCTACCGGAGTAACACCTCCATGTGTTCCATCAAAGGTACCGATATTGGATACATAGTCATTATCGTTAATAACGGCCCCCTGACCATAAAGAACCCCATCCTTAACAGCATTTAAGGTTATGTTCAATCCTTCTCCGGAGACTGTAATGCTTCTAATGTTCGGAGCATAGGTATACTTAGCGCTTTTTTCATCTGAAAACGTTGCATTATCCCAAAGATAATAGCAATTGTCAACCTTCAAAAAGTCAACACCCCAGTCAATATAAGATTTTGCATCGACATCCTCAAACCCACAGGTACCAACAGCGGAACCCGCGCAAAGATTTGTACCGATATCATTATACATACCAAATTTAAGTCCTTTATCATGTATATAATCAGACAATGCCTTAAAGCCACTTGGGAATTTCACGGTTTCATTTGAAAGTAAACCATCTACGCGCTCGGACTTATAGCATCCGTCATCGAGAACAATATATTCGTATCCCAATTTAGCCAGATCCAAATCTATAAATGCATCAGCCATTTTCTTTGTAAGCTCCTCGCTGTTCTTACTGCCAAAAGCATTCCAGCTGTTCCATCCCATTGCAGGTAGTCGGCCCTGCTTTTTATTTAAAAGCACCTTTCCATCTGCGAAAGCAGGAAACATATAGTTGGGATCCGTGATTACATCCGGTTCTGTTCTTGAAGTTGTTCTAGCCGAAATCGGTTTACTTAATTCATTTAAATTATCAAATTTGCTCATAAAATATCCTCCTAGTTTATATCTTTCATAGCTCTTTCAAACTATCTTCTTAACTCAAATAATAGCTATGAAATGAAATCATAGTATGTTCAAGTTTAGCACATATAACCATATACATCAAATACTATTACATCAGATTAGTAGATGCCATGGCTATCTTCCTACTCCTTATCGCTTGACGAAATGTATCGACTTTTAACACAGGCTTTCAAAATTATTGTCTTTGATTAAAGCTATAATTGTTGAGTTCCACCTGCCTATCTGATGATTTTTTGGTGATGTAAAAAGAGCAAGGCATTCTACGAATATATAAGGTAGGATGTCTTGCTCTTAATTATATCTTGCTCTTAATGCGAATTCAGAAATCAAATCAACTTATTTCTTGTAACCACATTTAGGACAAACGCCATTTTCATTTAAGGTAATTCCGCATAAAGGGCAACGATCATTTGTATCCTTTTGAGGCTCGTACTCTTCTGAAGCTCCATTAACTCCGCTTGTAAACGTAATTTTAACTATATTTAGCTTGTCTTTTAGTAAATCGTAAACTATTTTAATCATACCTTCAACGGTCATTGTTTCTTTTGTAACTACTAAGCGACATTCTGGATACGCTGTTGCAAGTTCCGTTTTGAAAGCGGGACCTTTTTGCTTATTGGTTGGTGCACCGTTCTTGATGCCTTGTTCTTCGTAAACGCCAAGAATCGCAGGAAGCAATGGATCGTCCTCTCTTAAAACCAGGGCATGGTCAAAGTTCTGTAGTACTTCCCAAGCGGTTTTATGTATTTCATTACAAGGAAATACCATATTAACTCCCATGTTGACAGTATCTTCAACTTCAAGTGTCAGTATACCCGTATGCCCGTGCAAATACTGTGCTTCGCCTCTAAAACCATAGAACCTGTGTGCATATTGTAAGTCTAATGTAGTGAAACTTCTCATGATTCTTCTCCTTATAATATCTATATTTACGGGTGTGTATTCTGCTCCCGTATGCGCACATATTACAAATCAATTTCTAATAGGATTGGTGTATGATCTTGTCTTGGACCAGAATCAATCATTTCAGATTTAATAACTTTCTCTGCAATGCGATTGCTTGTTATCCAGTAATCAATTCTCCAACCGGAATTATTGATTTTACTTGTTCTGGCACGCTGAGCCCACCAGGAATAAACCCCTGTCACTTCTCCATTAATGTGGCGAAATGTATCCGTAAATCCTTTTGCCAACAGATTAGTGAAACCTTGACGTTCCTCATCAGTAAAGCCAGGAGAACGACGGTTACTACTAGGATGGGCTAGATCTATTTCTTTATGTGCAACATTAAAATCCCCAGTTGCAATGACAGGCTTCTCTTGATCCAGACCGAATAGATAATCGGCATATTTCATGTCCCAAATCTGACGTTCTTCTAAACGATTCAGGCCGTCCCCTGCATTCGGTGTATAAACCTGTGTTACGTAGAAATGTTCAAATTCTAATGTGATGATACGGCCTTCCGCATCCATGGTGCTAGGTGCCTCAATTGCTGGATACGTAACCACTGGTGTTAGGTTGTCCTTATATAAAAACATAGTTCCCGCATAACCCTTGCGTGCCGGTTCTTTTGAACTATTCCAAACGATTTCATATCCAGGGAACTTGTCCTGTAAAATCTCCAAATGTTTTTTTGTAGGGCCGTCACTTGATAACTTTGTTTCCTGTATCGCTATAATTTCAGCCTTATGTTCTTTGATCGTATCTAATACATTCTGAGATAACAAAGCACGGTCTGAATCACCAGTTAATGCTGCATTTAATGAATCAATATTCCATGAAATAAATTTCATTGCTTACCTCCTATAAATGTTCCTAATTCAATAACTCCTAATCCATTTATATATTATTAAGAACAAAGCTTATATTCTGCATATACTAATTTGTTTTTATTAATGTAATCTTATCATAATACAAATAATCGTATCTTTCAATGCCAGATTATAGATTAAAGCATGGAATATAGGAATAACTTAGGGATTCTTACGTTTCAAAGTTTTACCTAAGAGAAAAGGCGACTATCAGTCGCCACATAATGATGCTATTTGCGAAAAAGAAGACACTTTCAATCTTTAATACGCATCTTTATCTCTAAGTATAATTTGAACAAACGTCTTAAAAATAATCTTGAAATCAAGTAAAATATCCCACTTGTCTATGTAAATCGTATCAAGCCGTACAACTTCTTCAAAGTCTGTTATTTTACTTCGTCCACTAACCTGCCACATTCCGGTAATGCCAGGTTTTATACTAACTCGCCTCCAATACTTTCTCTCATACTTATTTACTTCGTCTAATGTCGGAGGCCTTGTCCCAACTAGACTCATATCACCTCGTAGTACATTGAAAAACTGTGGTAGCTCATCAATACTAGTTTTTCTAATAAATTTACCTACTTTCGTTATACGAGGGTCATCTTTCATCTTAAACATAAATTCATGGCTCATGTTATTTAGCTTCATCAGTTCTATTTTTCTCTCCTCCGCATTCGTATACATACTACGGAGTTTATATATATAGAAACGACGTCCATTCTGTCCGACCCTAATCTGCTTAAAAAAAATCGGACCTTTATAATCTTCGATTTTGATGGCGACCGCTGCTGCTAACATAAACGGCGAGAACAAGATAATACCAACAAGGCTCCCAACAATATCCATGGCCCTTTTGATTGCTCTGGATACCGTGTTTAATACTACTGTATG
>CAYMLE010000128.1:0-7858 GCA_964391115.1 uncultured Herbinix sp.
ATGAACAGCTTACCAGGGAGATAAGAGTAACCATCCTTAATGTAATCTCGGAGACCGTGAAACACCTTAGAAATCAGGGAATCCATGCTGTTGGTATCATGGCTACTGAGGGTACCATCTTCACCGGTCTGTTTCAGGAGGAATTGATGCAGTATGGTATGTGTCCGATAATACCGAACGGAATACATCAAGGATATATCAATGGTTTGATTTATGATGATGTGAAATCAAACCGGCCTCCACAGATGGATCGATTCTATTCGGTGGCTGATGAGCTAAAAAATGACGGAGCAGAAGCTATCATATTAGGATGTACAGAACTGTCACTGATTAAACGGGATTATGTGATAGGCTCCGGCTTTATCGATGCCATGGAGGTTTTGTCTAGCTGTTCCATATTACATTCCGGAGCTAAGCTGAAAGAAGAGTATAAAACGCTGATAACGAATAAGGACAAAACAGCTTCAACACTTGGCCAACTATCTACGGTAAGCTGATGGTAGAGCTGAATAATAAACATCAGGCAGAGGAATATCAGAACTATCTGCCGGAAGGGTTTGTATATAAGAGATGCAGAGAAATGTATTAGAATACCTAGAACAGATCGTTACCCAGGTTCCTGACAAGATAGCCTACGCTGATGAACATACTGGAGTTACGTTTCATGAAGTTTATCAAAAGTCCAGGGCCATCGGAACCTTTCTCCATAGGCAGGGTCATGCGAATGAACCCATTGTTGTTTTTATGGGTAAGCATCCCAAAACGATTATATCCTTTTACGGCGTAATCTACAGTGGCTGCTATTATGTACCTATCGATGAGGAGATGCCGAGACATCGTATTGAGCTGATTTTTCAAAATCTGAATCCGAAGGCTGTTCTCTGTGATGAAGAGACAGGAAATGTTTTAGCCACTTACGGTTATCAGGGAATAATTTATGATTACGATGATATTTTAAAGACCCCAATCGAGGATGATACCCTAAGGAATATCAGAGAAAAACAGATTGATACGGATCCAATCTATATCGTATTTACCTCTGGGTCCACCGGAATACCAAAGGGGGTTGTGGCATGTCACCGTTCAGTTATTGACTATATAGAGAATCTATCGGAGGTATTGGGCTTTAGTGAAAAGACAGTCTTTGGCAATCAGACGCCTTTGTATGTAGATGCCTGCTTGAAGGAGCTGTATCCTACTCTAAAATTTGGTGCAACGACCTACCTAGTCCCAAAGAGCCTGTTCCTGTTTCCTTTAAAACTGGTCGAGTTCTTAAATGACAAGAGGATCAATACGGTTTGCTGGGTTGTGTCTGCCTTAACTATGATTTCCGCCTTTGGCGCTCTGGACAAGGAAATTCCTAGATACCTTCATACCGTAGCCTTTGGGAGTGAGGTATTTCCAATCAAACAATTCCAGATATGGCGAAAGCATCTGCCTCAGGCTAGGTTTATCAACCTATACGGTCCAACAGAGGCAACAGGAATGTCCTGTTATTATGAGGTCATTCGGGATTTTGAACTGGATGAAGTAATACCCATCGGGCGGCCGTTTAAGAATACCGATCTGATTCTATTGGATGAAAATAATCAGATTCCGAAGGTTGAAGAAGCAGGAGAAATGTGTATTCGTGGAACCAGTCTGACGTTGGGTTATTATCAGAACTTTGAAAAGACAAAGGATGTATTCGTACAAAACCCCTTAAATAATTCTTATCCAGAGCTGATTTATCGTACTGGTGATCTTGGAAGGTACAACGAGCGAGGAGAGTTGATCTTTGTATCTAGGAAGGACAACCAGATAAAGCATATGGGCCACCGAATTGAGCTTGGCGAAATAGAAGTAGTCGCTAACATGCATCCAGAGGTTAAAAGTGCTTGCTGTATCTTTGATCATGAGAAAAAGAAGATCGTTTTATTTTATGTCGGAGAACTGACCACAGCAGTAATGGCTAGTTTCCTTAAGGAAAAGCTTCCACGATATATGGTACCGAATCGGTTGGAGACATTGTCTCAGATGCCCCTGACCACGAACGGAAAAATTGACCGAGTACTATTGAAAACAAGTTTTATCAATAAAAATAAAATATAAGGTTATGATTGGAGAAAATGATGGAAGAAATATTAGAAATATTAAGAGGCTTACATCCCGAAGTAGATTTTGAGACCTGTAAAACACTGATTGATGATAAAATTATCGATTCCTTTGATATTGTATCAATTATATCCGATATTAGTGATGAATTTGACATCACGATACCAGTGGAGGAGATCGTTCCTCATAATTTTAATTCTGCTAAGGCCTTACATGCTTTGGTTACCAAATTAATTGAAGAAGAATAATTTTGATAAGTTCGTAAGATTCATAATTTTTCACATAGATCTCGTATAATATTGTGCTGACGCCTTGATTTGCGGTGTTTTGGCAGCATGGAGGCTATAATGCTATTTACATCATACCAATTTATAGTGTTTCTGGTTGTTTTGTTTATCATATATTACTTAGTACCAAAGCGACTACAATGGTGGCTGTTATTAGCAGCCAGTTATATCTTCTATAGCTTTGCGGGTCTTGGTTATCTCTTGTATATCCTAGTGACCACTCTTTCCACCTATTATAGTGGAAGAAGGATGGACAGGCTTCAGCAAATTCAGTCAAACTATATGAAGGAGAAGAAGCAGGAGCTTTCTAGAGATGAAAGGAAGGCCTACAAAGCGCAAATTAAGAAGAAACAAAGAAGGTGGCTGGTGCTGTGCCTTGTAATTAACTTTGGGATTCTGGCTGTGCTAAAGTATTCTGATTTTACCATTCTAAATATTAGATCGGTATTTCAATTATTTAATGTAAAGGTTCACCTTCCTTTACTTAGTTTTGTTCTACCCTTAGGGATATCCTTTTATACCTTTCAGACCATAGGATATATCATCGATGTATATCGTGAGAAATATCCTTGTGAGAAGAATGTGTTCAAATTAGCTCTATTTATATCCTTCTTTCCGCAGCTGATTCAAGGACCAATCAGTCGTTTTGATGATTTGAAGGACACCTTGTTCGCAGAGCACCAGTTTGATGCCAGGAGTATATCTTTTGGAATACAGAGAATCCTCTGGGGGTTCTTTAAGAAGCTAGTAATTGCAGACCGGTTATATATCCCTGTTAGTGCGATTGTACAGAATCCTCAAGAATATCAGGGTGGGTATGTATTATTAGGTATGTTTTTCTATGCGATCGAGCTTTATGCAGATTTTACTGGTGGTATTGATATCGCGATCGGTGCGGCGGAGGTATTTGGTATTCGCCTGAAAGAGAATTTCGAACGCCCCTATTTCTCGAAGTCCATAACAGAATATTGGAGAAGATGGCATATCACACTGGGAACTTGGTTTAAGGAATATATGTTTTATCCAATCTCCGTAAGCAAATCTATGCTGACCTTATCAAAGAAGGCTAGGAAGACTCTAGGAGATCAAATTGGAAAACGAATACCGGTTTATATCGCTACCATCGTTGTATGGTTCACAACCGGTATCTGGCATGGAGCCGCCTGGAATTTCATAGTGTGGGGCCTTTTGAATTGCTTGGTGATTCTCGTATCACAGGAATGCATTCCTCTCTATAATAAATTCCATGAGAGATTCCATGTAGGACATACCTTCTGGTATCGACTCTTCCAGGTCATTAGAACCTTTTGGCTGATGAGTTTCCTACGTACCTTGGACTGTTATGGCAATGTCGGAATAACCTTCCGCATGTATGGTTCCGTATTTACCAGGTGGAACCTTATGGAACTATTTCGAGGAGGATTCATGAAGCTGGGGTTGAATATAGCAGACTATATTGTACTGTTTGTGGCTGTTACACTGCTTCTTATCGTCAGCCTGTTATCTCGCTCAGGAAGCCTTCGGGAAAAGTTAGAGGCAAAGCCAATGCTCCTAAGATACGCGACCTATTTCTTGTTATTTATTGCCGTTTTGATCTTTGGTGCCTATGGTGTCGGGTATGATTCGAACCAATTTATCTATAGTCGGTTCTAGTGGGGCAATGGTAACCATCTGTCGATTTACGAATAATCGTAAACAGATAAATAAATTAAAAAATGGTCTAATTTTATCGGCTAATTTTCATTGAGAGGTTATTCTAATAATGAAGAAGAAAATATGGATTAATGTTGCTTGTATTATATTCACAGTGCTATTTCTTATCGTATTGCAAAATCTTTTTATGCCAAAGTATATGTCCTCGATCCATGAAGGAAATCTGGTAGAGGAATATTACGATGAGCTTAAGGAGCATGATGTGGTTTTTATCGGGGACTGTGAGGTGTTCTCAAATGTTTCTCCAGTAACTTTGTGGGAGAAATACGGCATAACCAGCTACATAAGGGGTAGTGCCCAGCAGTTGGTATGGCAATCGTATTATCTCTTAGAGGAAATGCTCTCTTACGAGACACCGGAGGTAGTAGTCTTTAATGTGCTAGCTATGAAATATAATGAGCCACAGAAGGAAGCCTATAATCGTCTGACACTGGATGGAATGAAGCTTTCAAAATCTAAAGTTGGAGCTATCAAGGCTTCCATGATGAAGGATGAAAGTTTAGTATCCTATTTCTTCCCAATCCTACGATATCATTCCAGATGGAGTGAGCTATCCTCGGAGGATATAACCTATCTGTTTGATAAAAAAACGGTTTCTCATAATGGGTATCTAATGCGAATTGATAAGAAGCCGGTTAATGTGATTCCAGAGGGAAGAAAGCTACCGGATTATCAATTTGGTAGTAACGCTTATGCATATCTGGATAAGATGACCCAGCTGTGTAAAGAAAAGGGAATCGAGCTAATTCTAATTAAATCTCCCAGTGTCTATCCATACTGGTATCCAGAATGGGATGAGCAGATGGTAGAATACGCTAAGGCGAATGAGTTAACCTATATTAATTTTTTAGAAACAGCAGAGGAGATAGGGATTGATTATAGTGAGGATACCTATGATGGTGGGCTTCACCTGAATTTGTCCGGAGCTGAGAAATTCACGAATTATTTTGGTGGAATTCTAAGTGAAGATCATGAGCTGGAGGATCACAGAGCAGATCCAAAGCTTGCTGCTATATGGCAGGAGAAGACGGAATTTTATTATGATATGAAGAAACACCAGGAGGAAGAGCTTCTGGAATATGGTTATCTGAAAAGCTATGGTGCGGTTGCTCAAGCAATCGATAGTGTAGAATAGTTATTTGCTATTTATGTAATAATGATAGGGTGAAAGCGATCTCATTTCTTGTTATATAATGAATGATATTAGTGAAAATTATGGAGGATTACAATGAAGAAGCTACTAATGTGCCTTGCACTAGCGGTAATACTTACTGGTTGTAGCGACCAGGGGCAGGAGCCTAAGGATACTGATTATCCGCAAAATCAGAATACCTCAGAACAAGGATCTGGAAATAACCAATCAAGTGAAACGGATCTGGGATATGTCTTCGATTATAATGGAGTTGATATTCCCGTGAATATTGATGCAGCATCGGTTTTAGAGAATCTGGGAGAGCCTCAGCAATATTTTGAAGCAGAAAGTTGTGCTTTTAAGGGCTTGGATAAAACCTTTTATTACAACGGCTTCGAGTTGACCACCTATCCCAAAACTGCCAATACGGACTATATATCCTCCATCTATTTTAAGGATGATACGGTTAGCACACCAGAGGGAATCTATATTGGTTCCACAGTCGAGGATATGCAGGAGGCCTATGGCGATAATTATACCGGTGGGCAAGGCTCCTACACCTATACCCAAGGAGATTCCTCCCTATTGTTTATTGTTGAAGATAATGAGATTACCGCCATCACCTATCTGGCAGTGATTGAAGAACTGCAGTAAATGGTTTAGTGAAAGGATAACAACATAAAAGATAATCATA
Source organism: uncultured Herbinix sp. (assembly GCA_964391115.1). Classification (GTDB taxonomy): domain Bacteria; phylum Bacillota; class Clostridia; order Lachnospirales; family Lachnospiraceae; genus Mobilitalea. The sequence goes on from CAYMLE010000128.1 coordinate 5,921, forward strand.
TATGATACTTATAACTCCCTTTATGGCAGTTGGATACTTTTTATTCCTCTGTTTTAAGGGGCGTTTTATTTAATTCATATTATTTTCTAAGCAGGTTAACCTATTTATGAGATAACGAAGAGACAGATGTAAATAATTAATGAAAGGACTCATGGTGAATGAAAGCATTAGTATACGAGGGTGTAAAGAATATAAAAGGTAGTGATAGATGAGTAGACAAATGCCAGTGTAATCACTATAATAAGACAGTAATGAAAAGTATAGTACATCTGGAAGGAGCTACTTGATTATATATGAAAAAAGGACAAATATATGAAGGTGTTGTAAATAAGGTGGATTTCCCGAATAAGGGAAGAGTTGACATAGAGGGTGAGAAGGCGACAGTGAAGAATAGCCTTCCTGGACAAAGAATAAGCTTTTCTGTCAATAAGATACGAAAGGGTAGGGCAGAAGGTAGGTTGTTGGAGGTGCTGGAGAAATCCCCCCTTGAGACTCGATGCGGAGCCTGTAAGCATTTTGGAAACTGTGGTGGTTGCAGTTATCAGACCCTTTCCTATGAAGAACAGCTAAAGCTGAAGGAAAATCAGGTAAAAGAGCTGATCGATCAGGTATGTACGGATTATCATTTTGAAGGAATTGTAGGAAGTCCTAAGGAATGGGGATACCGCAATAAGATGGAGTTTTCCTTCGGAGATGAATACAAGGAAGGCCCTTTGGCTTTAGGCCTTCATAAGAGGGGAAGCTTTCATGATATCCTGACAGTGGATGACTGCGTTATCGTGGACAAGGATTACAACAAGATCTTATCTTGTGTATTGTCATATTGCTCCGAAATGGGATTGGATTATTATCATAAGCTGTCCCACAAGGGGTATCTTAGACATCTATTGGTAAGAAAGGCAGTAAAGACGGGGGAGATATTGATTAATATCATAACTTCGACCCAAGAAGAGCCTGTTGGAAATGGGACAATTATAGACGGCATTTATAACAATATATTTGAAGGATTAAAGGAGCGTCTGCTTGGTCTGGAACTTCAGGGAACTATCGAGGGCTTCTTGCATACCTATAATGATAGTAAGGCTGATGTGGTGCAATGTGACCGGATGGAGCTTCTCCACGGAAGAGATTATATCTATGAGGAATTATTAGGCTTACGGTTTAAGATCTCAACCTTTTCCTTCTTTCAAACGAACTCCCTAGGAGCTGAAGTTCTATACTCGAAGGCAAGAGAATACGTTGGAGAAACAAAGAATAAGGATATCTTTGACCTCTATAGTGGAACAGGTACCATCGCTCAGCTTTTGGCACCGGTGGCCGGGAAGGTGACTGGAGTGGAGATTGTTGAAGAAGCTGTAGAAGCAGCCCGGGAAAATGCTATTCTAAACGGACTAAATAACTGTGAGTTTATCGCAGGAGATGTTCTTAAGGTAGTGGATGAGCTGAAGAATAAACCAGACATCATCGTTTTGGATCCGCCAAGAGACGGAATACATCCGAAGGCCTTGGATAAAATTGTTGATTTTGGCGTTGACCGGATTGTGTATGTCTCATGTAAGCCGACTTCACTAGCGAGAGATCTGGTTGTATTACAAGAAAAGGGATATCGTGTGGAGAAGGTTTGCGCGGTAGATATGTTTCCGCAGACGGTGCATGTGGAGTGTTGCGTATTGATGTCGCGCAATATATAGTGAAACACTACGGGTGAATCACAATATATTGTGTTTTGACTCAGTTGGAGGGCAAATATAGCCTACCTATCATTTGTGTGGAATTGTGATAAAAATAGGCTAAATGAAATAAGGAGGTGAGCTGGTGGATTCAAAGTTTTGGTATATCCCGGCAAGTAATGACCGATTGGAAAAGAAAGTCGGAATCTATTGTAGGGTCAGTACAAATGAAAAAGAACAGCTTTATAGCCTCGCAGCACAGATTTCT
>CAYMLE010000129.1:0-7843 GCA_964391115.1 uncultured Herbinix sp.
TCTGTTAATCAGTTATTGGCTATTGATTAACGAGTTGCCGACTATAAGTTTATCGGTTGAACACCGTCCTTAGTAACTATGGCATAGACATAGGGGTGTTTCTTCGGTTTTTCCTGATTGATTGTATATGCCTTAAGGAATCTATTTTTTGCATCCTTTAATTTCTCAGGGTCATTCGCATATAAGGTTGCAAGAGATTCTCCTTTAGATACCGTGTCACCTAATTTTTTATGAATTAAGATTCCAACACTGAGATCTATCACACTATCCTTGGTCTCTCTCCCACCGCCAAGAACTAGGGAGGTCATGCCAATCTCATCGGTATGAATATAGGAAATGATACCTTCCTCCGGTGACAGTACCTCTTCTGCAATTTTAGCTTCTTCAAAACGTTCCGGATGAAAAACTGCTTCACTATTGCCACCCTGGGCATCGATAAATTCTGCAAATTTCTTTAAGCCGCTCTTTTGTTGAATCGTTTCCTGTAATAATGCTCTAGCTTCATCTGCGGTTTTCGCTCTTCCAGCTCCCAGAACCATATAGGAGGCAAGAGTTAAGCTCACCTCTAGAAGATCTTCAGGGCCTTCACCATTTAGAGTTTGTATTGCTTCCTTTACCTCTAGGGTATTACCTACCGCATTGCCCAAGGGCTGGTTCATATCCGTAATGACTGCGAAGGTAGTTCTACCGGCAAGGGTACCAATCTGGACCATCTCCTTCGCCAGAGCCAAGGAATCCTCATAGCTTTTCATGAAAGCTCCACTGCCTGTTTTTACATCCAATACGATAACTTCGGAGCCAGAGGCAATCTTCTTACTCATGATGCTACTAGCAATGAGGGAGATGTTATCTACGGTTGCTGTAACATCTCGTAAGGCATAGATTTTCTTATCGGCCGGGGCTAGGTTGGCCGTCTGGCCTACGATTGCCATCTTAACACGATTTACATTATCAATAAATTGTTCCGAGGAAATGGAGGTGGAAAAGCTAGGAAAGCTCTCCAACTTATCGATGGTTCCTCCGGTATGCCCAAGACCTCTTCCGGACATTTTCGCAACTGGAATTCCAAGTGCCGCTACCATAGGGCTTAATACCAGTGAGGTTTTATCTCCTACTCCGCCGGTACTATGCTTATCTACCTTTACCCCATGAATGCCCGTGAGATCTAAGAGATCACCGCTGTGGGCCATAGCAACTGTAAGAGCTGCGGTTTCTTCGTGATTCATACCATTTAAGCATACCGCCATTAAAAAGGCCGACATCTGATAATCCGGAATCATACCTTCGGTAAAGCCTTTTACGATAAATTCAATCTCGTCTTTCTCTAATATTTCTTTGTTTTTTTTCTTGTTTATTAAATCGTACATTTGCATAATAATCTCACCTCATAAATCGTAATCGTTAATACGTTCCGTTTGTTCATTTAATTTTTAATTACTTCGATTTTATAAATCATAATATCTTCGATTTAATTCTTTGATATTGTATACGATTCATATGCAAACCTTTCATTATAAAAATCACATGAATCAGTAATTGATTGGAATCTAATTTTTACCGTCTTGTATACAGTATGGGTTAATCTATTATACTTATTATATCTCTTTTTAGGATGTTTTTATATATTATTTTCAAGTAAAGTTGCATAATCCATTTTTAAATAAGGTTATCATTGACGGAATGTTTAAAAAAGGATAAAATAAAGCAACTATACCGTAGATAGCATAGATGATATGTTCGGCTTATAGGATTTATTGAATATCGATTAACTTAAAATATAAAAATAATCAAAAAGGGAGTAGGATCATATGAGTTTTAAATTTATTCAAGAAGTAATCTCACCGAGTGAGTTAGTAAAAGCTTACCCTTTGCCAGCGAAGGACGCACTTCGTAAAAAGGAACGGGATAGTCAGATAAAAGATGTTATAACTGGCAATTCAGACAAATTTCTGGTTATCATAGGACCTTGTTCCGCAGATAATGAGGATTCCGTATGCGATTATATCTCACGCTTAGCTAAAATTCAGGATAAGGTTTCGGATAAGTTGTTATTAATACCGAGAATCTATACGAACAAGCCCAGGACCACCGGAGAAGGCTATAAGGGAATTGTTCATCAACCGGATCCGGAAAAGGCACCGGATCTTCAAGAAGGTCTGATTGCTATGAGAAAGATGCATTTGAGAGCGATTGCAGAAACTGGACTTACCGCAGCCGATGAGATGCTCTATCCTGAGAACTGGCCTTATGTAGAGGACATTCTCTCTTATGTGGCAGTAGGTGCCCGATCTGTTGAGGACCAACAGCATCGTTTAACCATCAGTGGCATGGATGTGGCGGCAGGTATGAAGAATCCTACCAGTGGTGATTTTTCGGTTATGCTAAACTCTGCTGTAGCTGCTCAAGGGAAACATAGCTTCCTATATCGTAAATGGGAGGTGGAGACCTCGGGAAATCCTCTGGCTCATACTATTTTGAGAGGTGCAGTTAATAAGCATGGACAGTCGATACCAAACTATCATTATGAAGATTTAATTCGTTTATTTGATATGTATAATGAACGTGACCTTGCTAACCCAGCTACAATCATTGATGCGAATCATGCAAACTCCAACAAACAGTTTAGTGAACAACCTAGGATTGTTAAGGAGGTTCTCCATAGTCGTAGAGTCTCTTCCGATATTGCAAGTTTGGTTAAGGGTGTAATGATTGAAAGCTATATCGAAGAAGGTAGCCAGAAGGTTGGCGAAAAAATCTATGGTAAATCTATAACCGATGCCTGTCTTGGTTGGGATGCTACTGAAAAACTAATCTATACGATAGCAGATGGATTGATCTAATATCGATTTCATAGAACAATATACAAAGAAGTTCCACATGGGATTTATAATAAAAGCCATGTATTATCATTCTCTTAGAGGGAATTGTAATACATGGCTATTTATATATTGAATACTAAGCTCTTGGATGGGTATTCATATAAACCTCACGGCTGCTTTTATAGCTATGGGGTAGATATAGCTGGGTAGTGCTAATATCAGAGTGCCCCAGGAATTCTTGAACACAGGATATATCCGCTCCATTCTCAAGCAGATGAGCCGCAAAGGAGTGTCTTAAGGTGCTAGGAGTAATATCGATTATACCAACCTCTCGAGCATAGGTTTTTAATATCTTCCAAAATCCTTGCCTGCTTAATTGGTCTCCATAAGAGTTCAAGAACACGATATCACTCATATTCTTATTAAAGGTCTCTTCTCTGATACTCAGATAATTCTGCAGGGCTGTTTTTGCTGATTTTCCAAACGGAATTACCCGTTCTCTTTTCTCCCCACAGGACAGAAATCTTCCAGATAAATTAAGATCACTTAATCTGAGGGAAGTTAATTCAGACACCTTGATTCCAGTCGCATACATTAACTCCAGCATAGCTTTGTCCCGGATTCCCTTGGAGGTTTTTATATCTGGTTTTTTCAAGAGTTGATCGATTAACTCGATATCCATTATTCGTGGGGTTTTCTTAATAACCTTCGGTGGCTTTAACTTTTCAGAGGGATCACCATTTATCTTCCCGCTCTTTAGTAGGAATAAGATAAATGCTTTTATCGATGCAATATTCCTGGAAACGGTATTCGGTGTCATACCCTCCTTCTCCAAGGATAAAACATAGGAGTTTAATATTGTCTCGTTTATCTTGGCTATCGTATGAATGCCCTGTTTTTCCAAATACTGTTCCAGTTTTTTTAAGTCGTTTTGATATGCTCCAACTGTATTAGGGGATGCATGTTTTACTTCCTGAAGATATGTAACAAACTCATGGATATACTGATTCATTTCCGACCTCCTCATTTGCTTATGCGTTCAGCAATTCCCAGGTGCAACTATGTAAATAAATTCAGTGTCTTTTTTAGAAAAAAGGATCCTACATATGCTTCGATAAAACTGGCAAATAGGATAAGTATGGATAGAACAATTAATAACAAAAGGTACTGCTTTAGCTGATGTTTCAAAGTCCCCATAAATTTATGCTTATCATAATTTATACTCCTGCATAGATAAAACCCTTTATATAAACATAATAAGGCAATCGGTAGATAGATAATTCCATGAGGAAAGGGATATACAAGAATTAATAATAATCCCTTAACGCCATAATGCATGGTTATGGATGAAATAAAGAATCCAGTCGTGAATCCAAAGGCAGCTATCTTATAAGCCATATAAGGAATACCAAGTATCGTTATACTCAGTAACCAGAACACAGCAAATTCTTTAAAGTTTTCCGTTATTATATATAAAAACAATCCATAATAATCAATATTACTAATGGTAATCTCGGTAAATACCGTGTTTTGGTATACTTCTAGCTGCTGATAATATTGTTCACGAAATACATTGGCAAATAATATACCAAAGACCAATCCTATGACCAGAAGTATTACTGACATCTGAATAATACTCAGTCGATTCATGGTGGCTTTCCATTGCTTCATATTAACACCCTGTCCAAAGCTCTTTATAGATAATATGATTTAATATCTAAAATAGAACAAGCTGGGCATGGGTATAACATCAAATTTATGAACCCTTAGGTCCGTTTATTTGGAACGAAGTGTTTTGTAAGCAAGAAGACCCGCTATGGTTTTTGCATCTTTAATCTGACCATCAAATATCATCTTTGTTAAGTCTTCTATGGTATGCTTTTCCACTGTTACAAACTCGTCCTCATCCAGATTTTGATGAGTCGGTCTTATATTTTCCGTGTAATAGATACAGATTTTTTCATTACTAAAGGCTACCGTAGTAAATACATCAATCAGATGATGAACCTCTCCTGCTTGATATCCAGTCTCCTCTTCACATTCGCGGATGGCACAGGTTAAGCTATCCTCTCCTGGATTTAAGCCTCCTGCTGGGATCTCTAGAGTATAATCATCAATCGCATTCCGGTACTGACGAACCATTAATATTCTACCAGCCGAATCTACTGGTATCATTGCGGAGGCTCCCTTATGACCTATAAAATCAAAGGTTGTCTCTTTTTCTCCATCAATCTTTATTCTATCTCGGTAAAAATCTATGATGCTTCCCTTACAAGCCAATTCTCTACTTAATCGTTCTATTTGATTCATACTAATCCTCCGGTATAATCTTAATCGTCAATTGTTGCCTTCCGTATTACTTTTACTTCTCCGCTTTATTTGTAAAGGCATGGGATTTTTCGTAGCAAGCATCGGTAGCTTTTATCACGGCATTGCGAAACCCATATTCCTCTAATGCGCTGATTGCGGCTATCGTAGTACCACCAGGAGAACATACATTATCCTTTAACTTACCTGGATGCTCCCCAGTCTCAAGAACCATAGCTGCAGATCCAAGTACCGTTTGGGCAACTAACGTATAAGCCTTATCCCTAGGTATGCCATATTTTACAACACTATCCGCTAACGCCTCAATAAACAGATATACATAGGCTGGAGAACTACCACTGGCACAGGTAACAGCATTCATAAGTGTCTCATCAAACAGTTCGTATTTACCAAAGGAGTTGAAAAAACGATGTATAAGCGCTAATTCATTCTCGCTAAAATCAGTTGCGGAATAGCTGACACCCGTCATACCTTGAAGAACCATGGCTGGCGTATTAGGCATAGCCCTAACGACGCGAACCTTCTCCGATAGTTTGCCTTTTATATAATCAATCGTAATTCCTACTGCTAAAGATATAATTACATGATCCTTAGTTATCTCGTCCTTAATCTGATCCAATACCTCAGGATAATATTGAGGCTTTACTGCTAGGACTAGAAAACTACAATTCTTAACGACAGATGTATTATCCTCCGAGTATTGGATGCCGGTCTTCTCCATTACCGCTTTCTTCGTCCTTAAGCTAGCTGCAGTAAAAACCACATCATTCTTTCCGAATGTCTCTATCGCGGCCTTCAATAGGGGATACCCCATATTCCCAACGCCAATGAATCCAAATAATGCCATAGCAATTCCTTCTTCCTATTAAAATCTATATGACTTATAATGTTAAGTTACCTAAACAGGTAACTTTGATCATGAATTATTTACAATTTAAACATATTTTAACATAAATCTTCTCATATGACTATATGATTTACATAAAACTTTTTACATGACAATATGCTTGCATAAATATATTCTATAAGCAAACATATCTTCTACGTTATTCTAGGGTAAAGAAAAAACCAAGTAAATTTGAACCGCACCCAAAAGGTAGACATAAAAATCTAACAATTGGGAGGTACGTTCAATTTACTCAGTCTCCTTGATTACTCTATTTTAACTTGTACTTTATTTATGATAAGGTGTTAATAAAAGTCTCGATACGGTCCATTCCTTTTTCAATCTGTTCCATAGCGATTGCATAGGACAATCGGATATGATCTGGAAAACCAAAATCATCGCAAGGTATAACAGCAACATTATAATCCTCGATCAATATCTTAGCCATATTCGATAAATTCTCAACTTTGACACCCTTATATGTTTTCTCTAATACTTCACTAACTTCAATAAACAGATAAAAGGCTCCTTGAGGCTTTAATGCTGAGATTAGCTTCATATTCGAGATTCTCTCATGCATATAATCTCTTCTACGGTTAAATTCCTCATTCATCTTATATACAAAGTCCTGTGAGCCTGTCAGTGCTTCATAAGCGGCCTTCTGAGCAATTGAGTTAGGATTGGAGGTCTGGTGACTTTGAACGCTACCCATGAGCTTTGCTATCTCTTTGGAGGAACCGGTATAGCCAATTCTCCAGCCGGTCATGGAATAACTTTTTGCAAGTCCGCTGCAGGTTATGGTTCTTTTATAGATTTCATCATTCAGAGAAGCAATACTAACTGGATGACTATCACCATAAATTAGATTCTCATAAATCTCGTCGGATACTACATAAAAATCCTTCCGAATTGCTACTTCAGCAATTGCCTCCAGCTCTTCTTTCGAATAGATCATGCCAGTCGGGTTGCTAGGTGAATTTAAAATCAATGCCTTTGTCTTATCGGTGCAGGCTGCTTCAATCTGCGCTGCAGTTGCCTTATAGTTCTGATTCTTATCCGCGTGGATATAAACCGGTACACCATCGGCTAACTTTACGATCTCAGGATAGCTTAACCAGTAAGGAGCAGGAATGATTACTTCATCTCCAGGGTTTAAGATAGCAGAAAAAATATTAGTTAGAGAGTGTTTTCCACCATTACTTACAACAATCTGAGTGGGTTCATATTGGAGACCATTAAATCTTAAAAACTTTTCGCAAATTGCCTTTCTTAATTCCAGGGTACCCTCTGCTGTGGTATATTTTGTAAAGCCTGCATGAATTGCTTTTATTGCTGCTTCACAGATATTATCGGGAGTATTGAAATCTGGTTCTCCCGCGCCAAAGCCAACTACATCAATTCCATTTGCCATCAATTCTTTTGCTTTGGCTGTAATGGATAAGGTTGATGATGGTTTCACTGCCTGTGCCTTTTTCGATAATGTTAACGCCATATTGCACCATCCTATTTCTTTCATTATTTTCCTTTTCAGAATTTATAGTTCATTGTAATATATGCATCATAAATTTGCAACATAAATTTGCAAATTTTTAAAAAAAGTATTTTCAGTGACTTGCATGTGTCCGTGATACGTGGAATAATTGTGCATTTTGTACATTTTGTAAAGTATTGTTAACGTAACAAGTATATATATACATGGAAAAAGAATTTAAATACATACATCATTTACCTAATAAAAACATGATTAGCACTCTAAGTCATTCAAGTAGTAAAACATGATTCCGGCGATCTAAGTAATTCAAATAGTAAA
>CAYMLE010000130.1:0-943 GCA_964391115.1 uncultured Herbinix sp.
CAGTCCCAATGTGGCCGGTCACTCTCTCAAGCCGGCTACTGATCGTCGCCTTGGTAGGCCATTACCCTACCAACTAGCTAATCAGACGCGGGCCCATCTCATACCTATAAATATTTGAAAGAATAGTCATGCGACTTCTCTTTGTTATGCGGTTTTAGCAACCGTTTCCGGCTGTTATCCCCCTGTATGAGGCAGGTTACCCACGCGTTACTCACCCGTCCGCCACTAAGTATCAATTATTCCATCCGAAAACTTCATAAAAGATACTCCGTTCGACTTGCATGTGTTAGGCACGCCGCCAGCGTTCATCCTGAGCCAGGATCAAACTCTCATGTTTAAGTTTTTGATCCAGTTTAGACAAACTCTAGCCTATAATCATTTCTGATTATTTGTAAGCATTGTTATCTTTACTGTTTTTGTGGTTGTATCGATACTAAGTATCAATACGGTTCGTTGACTTGCCTTTCTTTCCATCTAGGTTACCCCATTTGGTCGGTCCGGTTTGTCTAATGAAAATCTATTTCGAAACCCCATGTGGAGGTTTCAATTTTTTAGAATTTTCAGGGTTGTTTCACTGTTCAATTATCAAGGTTCGTTGGTTTTAGATGCATGTTTCACATCCTTGTATGTTGTTTGCCGTCAACTTTCTAACTATAACACATCCGGTTCATTATGTCAACTAACTTTTGGATTATTTAATAAATAACTTAAGCTGTACTTATTAGTTGATCATGGCCGATTTTTAACGGCGAATATTATTCTACAAAAATATTCATAAAAAGTCAAGCACTAATTACAAAAGTTTAGGTTGTATGAATTCATAGAAGTTTTCGATCGTCTACTAAATAGGTAAAACATAACTATTAACGACATAAGCACTTTCCCAAAGTCAACTTAAATAGTTAAGTAATGACTACTCTTACTTGGTGGGTTATTGCTTAGT
>CAYMLE010000130.1:953-7831 GCA_964391115.1 uncultured Herbinix sp.
CATCTATATTCAGGGTATGCAATGCTCTCCTTTTTCTTCTGGCATCTTCCGATGACTGCATGATAAAGTCCTTTATCTCACTGGAATGACGAATACAATTCAAAACTAGTTCAGGATGGGTTGTATCACCGGTATAACAGGTTATAGTCCCTAACTTAAAGATCCGTTCCGTTAGACTCCTGGTTAGACGTACATCCTGAATCTTATACATCATAGCATCATCCTCAGTGATACTTAAGAATCCGGCAGTTATCCTCAGCTTTTCTTCAGTGATTGTGTACTTCGTAAAGCTGAACGGCAATCCCAAAAATTTAATACGTTTTCTTTCTACAAAGCTCATAGCCCTACCCCTTTATATTATTTAATTTTTAGGTAATCGCAAGATGCCTATAAACACTTGCAGTATATTTTTCACAATTACCTATTATTTGATCTCTATAATCTCAGATTTTGAATCCTTAGAGATAATTAAATTAACATCCTTCATAGCAGCATCCTTTGAAATCTCAAAGATTAAAAGTACAGTTTCTTTTTTTCCTGCATCGATGGTTATATCAATATATCTTAGATCGTTTTCTAGGAGTGTCAAAGAAGGTTTATAGATCGTACCCACATTTATATCTAATTGATAATTGATGCCAGCCTTTTTCAGATTTAATCTTTTCTCTTTTTTAGTCTTATTCTCTACCGAGAAGGATGCTACCAATAACTGATTTCCTTCTCTCGCAGTTAATGAGAAATAAGCACTGGACTCGTCATTTGGATATGCTTCATATATCTCTGATCCTAAAAACTGTATCTCAAAATTCTTGGCACCCATTACCTCCGATAAAGAGGATTTTTGATTCATAACTTCAACTTCGCCTTCTTCGTCACTCTGACTTAAGGCCTCATCGTCTACAGATGTTTCCTTAGAGGTTTCCTCTGTCTCTTTTTCATCCGAAGTTGATTCATTATTATGCAGCTCCAGCTGGTCCATGGCGATCAGGTTAGAGTTATACTTTCCATCTTGAGCCAAAAGAACACCTGCCATATATTCTGCAGCAATACCTGTTTCATTATCAGTTAATTGATATTCTCGCACACATCCTGTTAACGAAAGTGATATTAACAAAATCCCTGCAAATGCAAGCTTTTTCATTGTTGTTGCCTCCCTCTTGCGTGGTAGTGTCTGAAATAAAAGTAAACTATTCCAATTACAATCTTAGCACTATTTCCACATTTCAGCAACAAAAATAAAACAGGTTTCCTTAATCATAAAAAAAGCCCCATATACAAAATATCTCTTTGTATATGGGACGTCTTTTTATTCTACTCACTGATCATTTTATAGATCGCTCTCATCAAATCGTTATTAACTCTTCGAATCCAACTCAAACCAGAACTCCACTCCGAGAGGATGATTAATAGCTCCACATTCCTGATTCATTGTATTCATGATTGCTTTTACGATGGATAAACCAATCCCACTGCCGCCGTACTCCCTGGTTCTTGCCTTATCTACCTTATAGAACTTAATCCAGATTTTATCCAATTCATCCTCGGGAATATTATCTCCCGTGTTAAATACTGCTGTACGAATGACATCACCATAGCGAATCATCTTAATCTCTATCACATTCGGTCCACTCACATGATTTATGGAATTGCTAATATAATTTGTTACCACCTGTTCCACCAAGAATTCATCCGCCCAGACATATATTGGTTCCGGTTCTTCAAAACGCAAGGTGACTCCCTTCTGTCGAAACAGAATCTCCGTCGCCTCTAACACTGAGCGAACTACTGCCACCAGATCAAATCGTTCAAAATTTGCTTGGTTGTTGCCTGACTCTAGTTCATTTAAGGATAGCAGCTTCTTAACCAATGCATTCATTTTATCCGCTTCATCCATGATTACCTCACAATAGAAATCACGACTTTCCTCATCCTCATTTATATTCTCTTTCAGCCCTTCTGCATAGCCCTGTATCAAGGATATCGGTGTCTTTAGCTCATGGGATACATTGGAAAGAAACTCCTTCCGCATCTCATCAATTTCAGTCTTTCTTTGAATATCCGTTAGTAATTCATTATTGGCTATCTTTAGCTCTGATATTGTTTGCTCCAGCTTATCTGACAGAATATTAATACTGCTTCCTAATTCCCCAATCTCATCCTTGCTCTGTACCTGATATTTCACTTCAAAGTCCAGATCAGACATCTTTTTGGCTATCTCAGCCAAATCTAGAATGGGTTTCGTAAACCTCTTACTGATGATCAACATCGCAGTTATACCTACCGCTACAGCGATCATACCGATATAAGCCAGAAACGTGTTTGCGATCTCGACGCTTTCCTGAATACTCTCAAAATTAGACCGGATAAAAATAATCTTATCTCTCTCCAAAACTCCAACTAGATCCAAATAATTAGAATCCAATTGGTTATCATAGAGACTGCATATCATATAATCATCGGCTTCTTTTATTAATGTCTTTTCACTGTATGTCCTTTTCAGATACTCCGGTATTTCATACGCATCAAATATATTCAGATAGTCTCTAACTAGGTATTCAATCTGAAACTGTTCCCGGTCACCGATATTTACAGGTTCAGGATAATTATATACCCACCTTCCTGTAAAGGACATAATGACATAGATATTCACATTATTATAAGAAGATAAACGTTCCATAATAAGAGTCTCGTTTTCAGATAGGAAGATTTCGTCCTCCCTCTCCCGGTAAATATCCTCCACCTCCTGATAAACATTGGCCAAGGTCTCAATCTTATTCTGCCGGTAATAATCCGATAGGAAGGTTCGATTGATAAGCCAGGTCAGGAAAATGGTTGACACAATCAAAACCGTCAACAAACAAGTTATTCTGAATCGGATGGAGTGTTTCATGAATCCACCTCAAACTTATATCCAAGTCCCCAGATTGTCTTGATACAATCCCCTTTCACTCCCATCTTATTTCGAAGTTTCTTCACATGGGTATCTATGGTTCTGGCATCACCAAAATAATCATAATTCCAAACATTATTCAATATTCTTTCTCTGGATAATGCAACTCCTTTGTTGGTTACAAAATAACTTAACAGCTCAAACTCCTTGACACTTAAATCAATAGTAACTCCATCGATTTTCACCAGATGGGCCGCTTTATCTAACGTTATGCCACCAATCTCGATAATCTCTTCATCCGTTCCGGCAGTTCTACGCAAAACTGCTTCCACCCTCGCCACAAGAATCTTTGGACTAAAAGGCTTGGAGATATATTCATCCGCTCCCAGCTCGAAGCCCTGAAGTTCGTCCTTCTCATCTCCTTTAGCCGTCAACATAATGATTGGTACCTTGGAATATTGTCTGATTTCCTTACACACCTGCCAGCCATCCATCTTCGGCATCATAACATCCAGCACAATCAGAGCAATCTCTTTATCGGCGAAAAATAGGTCAACCGCCTGTTCACCATTCTCAGCTTCAACCACGTCGTAATTTTTCCGTACCAAAAAATCCTTAACAAGCTTGCGCATTCTGCTTTCATCGTCTACAACCAATATCTTAAGCTTATCCATTTGGCACCTCCGTAAGTAATTAATATATTACCTCAAAGATAACATACATATTTGAAAAAATTGTGAATTTACAAGTTTTTCTCCTGAGGATAAATCAATCCCCATTGAGCTCTAATTCCATCCATCAGTTTCATAATTTCTAAGGTATCTTGTAAGGGCAACTGATCGCTCTCCAATCTCCCCTCTCGGAGACACCGATTTACTTCATAGGCTTCATATACATAACCACTCTCGCCAAAGGGGCTATGAAAAGTTTCAAGCAGTTCATTCTTATCATCAAAAAGGAAGGCTTTCTCTGCTCTCCAAAAATCAGGTATGCTTATTTTACCCTTATCTCCAATAATTACTGCATCGGATCCAGTATCCGCCGCAATCGCTGAACTTATATTCGCAAGAATTCCATCCTTATAATTCATAATGATAACATTCTGCTCATCGATATGACTTCTTCCAATCGACGCACTACTAACAATATGGTCAGGAAGGCGATCCAGCATATGTACTACATATGAGATCGGATATACACCTACATCCAACAGTGCCCCGCCGGCCAACTCCGGATTATAGAGACGGCTATCCCATCGGAATTCCGATTGATATCCAAAGGATATTCGAATATGACGAACTTCCCCTATCTGCTTTTCCTTTATCCATTGCTTTACCTTACTCGTTGTGGGAAGAAATTTTGTCCACATCGCCTCCATTAAAAACACCTTATATTCCTTTGCCAAGGAAATTAAGTATTCACTTTCTGATGCATTCAGGGTGAAGGGTTTCTCACAGAGCACAGCCTTGCCATGCCGAATACATAATGCGGCATTTAACTTATGCTCGGTATGAGGTGTTCCGATATAGATCACATCCAACTCAGGATCTTTTACCATCTCTTCATAGGTATCATAGGCTTTGTCTATATGAAACCGTTCTGCAAAGCTCCTCGCACGGTTACAATCCCGAGATGCAACTGCTGCCAGCTTCGTATTCTCCATAGAATTTAAGGCAGAGGCAAAGGTTGAGGCTATCGTACCAGTTCCAATAATTCCCCATCTGATTTCTTTCATGCAAACACCCCTTTTCTAGTATTGGTTCTTTCTTTCATTCTACTATTACAGAAATTGAAAAGCAAGATTATTCAGCATTCTTACCCACAGATAAAAAGCCCCGCCGATCCTGTTCGACGGGGTATATATTCCTAGTTCTAGTTTTAATCAAACAAATCCTATTACTTAAGTTAATAACAGCTGATATTCATAGAGATCTTCTAATATATAGTAGCCTACCTTCTCATAGGCACGACTGGTAAGAGGATTGTTCTTGTCCACAAATAAAGTACAAAATTCATTTCCCTGTTCCAGAAGCTCTTTGCTCATATAGTATAAATTTGCTGCTGCGTACCCTTTACTACGGTATTCTTCCGGAGTATATATATAATTCAAGCCTATCCCATGGACCAACTTTCTCGAGGCAGCTGCCATAGTAACGATGTTCTGTTGCATATCCTCATATATATAGAACTTATCCCCTTCTATTAACTTAGTGGCACTTTCTAAGGCGGTTTCATAGTTTATCTCACTGGTACGGGCCTCCAGTTGATAATTAATCATCCATTCTGTAATCAGCTTAACTTCTTCCGGTTCTGCAAGTCGATGTCTTCCTTCCACTGGGTTAATCTCATTGATTTCCCTGATTTCCATAATGTCCACTCCTATTTTCTCAAGGAAGGTACCATTGGCATTTTTCTTATATTGGGATATAAAGGCTTGGCATACGCCCTGTTTTCCGATCAAGCCCTCAATCGTAATATGATTGCTTATCACATGATCGGCTAATAGGATCGCTGCATCGTTATCCATATCGCTTACTTTTCCATCCATATATATAACCATGGCTTGGGGTTCCACATTACAAAAATGAAGTATGGGAATCTCAGCCTGCATAATCACTCCAAATAGGCATTTTTGATTTTTGGTTACATCCAGCTTTTGATAAGCATTATAAAGGAACAGCTGGGCGACAGCCTCCTGCTCCAGAAGCCTGTCTTCATGTTCATTCAAATATGCTCTAGCATTATCATATTCCTTAACAACCATACCTTTTCCCTCTTTCTTAAAAACTGGAAATATCTTATTATTAATTTTCCCATCTTGTGATATTTTAAACTAAGAATATAAGAAATCTGGTGAAGAATAAATCAACAAGAGGTGACTCGGTTTCTCTTATAGGCTGGGCTCAAATAAAAAGACATGAGACTAATATGATTATATAGCGATAATTTACTCGCTGTTATCAATATAGCCTCATGCCAATTTATATTATTATCTTTATATCTTACTTTTTTATTATTCTATTCCTATTATCCTAATTCTCTTTCTTCTTCTTTGTAGATACAATGATAGCTCCACCTACTACTGCCGCACCACCAGCGATAATCAATATGATGGCCGGAGTTGATAAGCCTGATTCTTCCTTGCCTGATTTGTCATCACGGGTTGTAACAAGTTGAACCTCCTGGCCATCCTCAGTCACATCAGCAACCGTTGTATGGTACATTAATTCAGAATCCTCTAGATTCGTTGTTCCCTCACCTGCTTCTACATCGGCCACCACAGAATCAGCTGCCAAATCAGCGGCTTCTTGATCCACTTCATCATCTGTCAGTAATGGTGCGTCCATCGGAAGATCCATCGTGGTATAAATCTCTTCCTTAATATCATCATTACTTATTGGAATATCTCCGTCACTTGTATCCTTGGGCATATAGTCCGGGGCCATATCATCAGGGGCCGTCACATCGGGTTCAGTAACTAAACTGGGCTCTTCAACAGTCGTAATAGTATAAAGCTGAGCGTCATCCGTGGATACAACCTTCACAATATCTCTTCCAAACAGTTCATAAAGATAATCTGCCTTTTTCTCACTAAAATCTGCTATACCAATCTCCACATGGGTCTCTGCAACTCCGGTATACACTATCTCAATCCCTTTATCTGCAATTTCCTCATAATGTTCCTTAAATAAATAAATGTCAATTTCTTTTTGTTTTTCTAATAAGGCATTGTCTTGGGTCTCTGCTTTACCGCCGTATGCCGGAGATGACGCACCCTCTGACTGTGCATAAGCAACACCTGAATATAATGCGGATAAACATAATCCTAAGGCAACTGCCTTCAATAATTTTGCTTTTAACATATCTATACCTCCTCGTAAACTGCTCGGTTATATTGTTATATTAATTGATTTATCTTCTTACTATTTATCTTCTTCCCGTTTAACTCATCTTCCTTATCTACCTTATTTAACTTTTCTTCCTTATT
>CAYMLE010000131.1:0-7828 GCA_964391115.1 uncultured Herbinix sp.
AAAATACCACTGTGTATATATCGAATGCTTGCATTCAGTGTGGTAAACTAAAAAAAATTTTTAGAGTCCTATGTAGATATTCAATTGAAAAACAGGAGGTGCGGGCATGTCACGTATAGGAAAAATGCCTATCGCTGTACCTGCAGGTGTAACTGTAGATATAGCAGAAAATAATAAAGTGACCGTGAAGGGTCCTAAGGGAACCTTAGTAAGAGTGTTACCATCCGAGATGAACATTCAGGTTGAAGGCGCAGAAATTCATGTAACCAGACCAAATGATCTGAAGAAGATGAAAGCGCTTCATGGACTCACAAGAACATTAGTAGCTAACATGGTAACTGGTGTTACCGAAGGCTATCAGAAAATCCTTGAAATCAACGGTGTTGGTTACAGGGCAGCAAAAGCTGGAAAAGAATTAACATTGACCCTTGGATATTCCCATCCGGTAGTTATGGTTGATCCGGACGGAATTGAATCCACAATGGAAGGTCAGAACAAGATCATTATTAAAGGTATAGATAAAGAAAAGGTTGGCCAGTACGCCGCTGAAATCAGAGCTAAGAGAGAACCAGAGCCTTATAAGGGTAAGGGAATCAAGTATTCTGATGAAGTGATCAGACGTAAGGTTGGTAAGACCGGTAAAAAATAAAGGAGGAGTGAAATAATATGGTTAATAAAATATCAAGATCAAAAGTACGAGTTAAAAAGCATATAAAAATCCGTAACCGTTTCACAGGTACTCCTGAGAGACCGCGTTTGGCTGTGTTTAGAAGCAACAACCATATGTATGCGCAGATCATTGATGATACCGTAGGCAATACCCTGGTTTCAGCTTCTACCCTTCAGAAGGATGTAAAAGCGGAACTACAAAAAACCAATGATGTAGCAGCAGCAGCTTACTTAGGTACTGTGATTGCAAAGAAAGCATTGGAAAAGGGTGTTAAAGCTGTAGTCTTTGATAGAGGCGGATTCATATATCAAGGTAAGGTTAAAGCGTTGGCAGATGCAGCTCGTGAGGCTGGTCTGGAATTCTAAACAAGGAGGAAAACACATGAAACGTTCAATCGTTGATGCCAGTCAACTGGAATTAGAAGATAAAGTAGTTTCCATCAAACGTGTAACAAAGGTTGTAAAAGGTGGACGTAATATGCGTTTTACAGCACTGGTTGTTGTTGGCGACAGGAACGGACACGTAGGTGCAGGCTTAGGAAAAGCAACTGAAATCCCAGAAGCAATTCGTAAGGGCAAAGAAGATGCAATTAAGAAAATGATCAGCCTGCCAATTGATGAGAACGGCAGTGTACCACACGACTTTATCGGTAAATACGGTAGTGCTAACGTATTACTGAAGCGCTCACCAGAGGGTACCGGTGTTATCGCTGGTGGTCCGGCTCGTAATGTACTTGAGCTTGCAGGCTTCAAGAACATCCGTACCAAGTCTCTCGGTTCCAACAATAAGCAGAACGTAGTTCTTGCTACCATTGAAGGATTAAGCCAGTTAAAGACCCCTGAGGAAGTAGCTAAGCTTCGTGGAGTACCCGTAGAACAGCTGAGATAATCAGCTGTTTCACAGTAAACAAGCGGAACTATTAAGTTAGTTCCCTTGTCATGAATTTAGATGGAGGTATCATAAATGGCAGATAAATTAAAGATAACATTAGTGAAATCTACTATCGGTGCCATTCCGAAGCACAAAGCAACAGTGGAAACCCTCGGTTTAAGAAAACTTAATAAGACCGTGGAAATGCCCGATAATGCTGCTGTTAGAGGGATGATCGATCAGGTAAGACACTTAGTGAAGGTAGAAGAAATATAATTGCTAATAGAAGGAGGTGCGCGTGATGAATTTATCAGAATTAAGACCGGCAAGTGGTTCTAAACAAAGCGATAATTTCAGAAGAGGCCGCGGACATGGTTCAGGCAATGGAAAGACAGCTGGTAAGGGACATAAAGGCCAAAAAGCCCGTTCCGGAGCTCCGAGAGTTGGCTTTGAAGGCGGTCAGATGCCTTTATACAGAAGAATTCCGAAGCGTGGATTCACGAACCGTAACACAAAAGAAATTGTTGCAATCAACGTAGATGTATTAAATAGATTTGATGATGGTGCTACAGTAACAGTTAATTCATTAATTGAAGCAGGAATCGTTAAAAACCCCAGAGATGGCGTTAAGATTCTTGGAAATGGAGAACTTACTAAGAAGCTGAATGTCAAGGTTAATGCATTTAGTGCAAATGCAGTAGAAAAGATTCAAGCTCTTGGTGGAAATGCTGAGGTGATTTAATATGTTTAAAACACTCCGAAACGCTCTTAAAGTTAAGGATATCAGATCAAGACTTATTTACACTTTTATAGCATTAATCATAGTGAGGGTGGGAACATTACTCCCTGCCCCTGCTATTAACCCCGATGTTACTTCAGCGTTTTTCTCGAATTTAGGATTTTTTAATAGTCTGACTGGTGGAGCTTTCACCAGAATGTCTATCTTTGCATTAAGTATTGGACCGTACATCTCATCCTCCATTATCGTTCAGCTTTTGACCATTGCGATTCCAAAGCTGGAAGAGATGCAGAAGGAAGGCGAAGACGGGAAGAAGAAAATGACTGCACTGACCCGCTACATTACTGTGGGTCTTGCGGTAATTGAATCCGGTGCTATGGCAATTGGTTTTGGTAATACCGGTTATCTGGAAGGTGGACTGACCTTTACGAACGTTATCCTCGTAATTGCTTCACTGACTGCAGGTACCGCGTTCTTGATGTGGATTGGTGAAAAAATCACACAGAACGGTATTGGTAATGGTATCTCTATGATCCTGTTATTCAATATTGTATCAACTATGCCAAGTGACTTTATTAGCTTATACCGTGCGTTTATTCAGAATCAGCCAGTAGTCAAGGCTATAGTAGCTGCGATTGTGATATTATTGGTTATTCTTGTAACAATCGTATTTGTTATCATATTACAGAATGCAGAACGTAAAATTCCAGTAACTTATGCTAAAAAAGTACAAGGTAGGAAGATGGTAGGTGGACAAACCTCTCATATTCCGCTTAAAGTAAATACATCAGGTGTTATACCTGTAATCTTTGCAAGTTCCCTGATGTCCTTTCCCGGTGTAATCGCTTCTTTCTTTGAAGTAGGACCCGGTGTAGGTAGTTTCTGGGAGAAAGTTCTAAAGGTATTAGATCAGAGAGGCTGGTTAAGAATCTTTGATGGCTGGAATGAATTTAAGTATTCCATTGGACTACTTATATACATTGCTATGATTATATTCTTTGCATTTTTCTATACCTCAATTACCTTCAATCCGATTGAGATTGCAAATAATATGAAAAAGCAAGGTGGATTCATACCCGGTATTCGTCCTGGTAAGCCGACTACTGAATACCTGACTAAAGTACTTAACCGTATTATATTAATCGGTGCGATTGGATTAACGATAGTATCCGTCATACCTATTTTCTTTGGCGGAGCATTTAATGCTCATGTAAGTTTTGGAGGTACATCAATTATCATTATCGTTGGTGTTATCATTGAAACAATCAAGCAGGTTGAATCTCAACTGCTGGTTCGCCATTATAAAGGATTCCTTAACGACTAAACATGTATTTAAAAGGTATTTCATATATAGTATAGTGTCAAAAGTCATGGTGTCTTCGATATCATGACCTTTGACACATACTATGGTTATACCATCTGCATAATATGGGAGGATTTTATTCATGAAGATAGTTATGTTAGGAGCACCAGGAGCAGGTAAGGGGACCCAAGCCAAAAAACTGGCCGCAAGGTATGGTATTCCACACATTTCTACTGGAGATATCTTTCGTGCCAACATAGCAAAGGGAAATGAACTTGGTAAAAAAGCAAAAGTATATATCGACGAGGGGCATTTAGTTCCGGATGATATTGTACTTGAACTGGTAATTGACCGATTTATGGAACCGGATTGTGCACAAGGCTATGTACTGGATGGATTTCCTAGAACCATTCCACAGGCAAAGGCACTGGATGAAGTGCTATCGAAATGCAACGATAAGATTGAACATGCAATTGATGTGGATGTACCGGATGAGAATATCGTTCAGAGAATGTCAGGCAGAAGAGCTTGTTTGCACTGTGGTGCAACCTACCATGTAGCATCCATTCCTCCGAAAAAGGAAGGGATTTGTGATATATGTGGTAATGAGTTGATTCTGCGGGAAGATGATAAGCCTGAGACAGTGAAAGAACGGTTAGTGGTTTATCATAAACAGACAAAGCCCCTAATTGACTACTATCAAAGCAAAGGAATCTTGACTTCAGTTGATGGTACAAAAGCAATGGATGAGGTATACCAGGAAGTTGTTCGACGTGTGGAGGCCTAACCAATCATTTCGTACCGTAATTTGTTAATGCGCATAGACCCAGAAATGAGCCGTTAAAGGAGCGCAGAAATGGAGTATAAGGTTGAAAAATTATATTTTTTAACCAGTAAGTTTCGTGCCTGCGTAATCCTCGGCACTAAAACTTAATATGCGCATAATACATGCGCAGAAATGGAGTAATTATGTCAATCAATATCAAATCAGAGAAAGAAATTGAACTAATGCGAGAATCTGGAAGGATACTTGCCAAAGTACATGAAGAGCTAAAGGGCTTAGTCAAACCTGGAATCTCTACTCTGGATATCGACAAGAAATGCTATGAAATCATAAAAGGTTATGATTGTATCCCATCCTTTTTGGATTATAACGGATATCCCGGATCGGTCTGCATCAGTGTAAATGATGAGGTAGTTCATGGGATACCAAGTAAGGATAGAATCTTAAAAGAAGGGGACATCGTTAGTTTGGACTGCGGTGTTATCTATAAGGGATATCATTCCGATGCAGCAAGAACAGTCGGAGTAGGTGAAATCTCTAAAGAAGCACAACAGTTAATCGATGTGACCGAACAAAGTTTTTATGAGGGAATGAAATATGCCAAAGAAGGCAATCATTTACATGAGATTTCCGAAGCAATCCAGAGCTATGTAGAAAGCTTTGGTTATTCTGTCGTAAGAGATTTGGTAGGACATGGAATAGGAAGAAATCTACATGAAGAACCGCAGATACCAAATTTCAAGCAAAAACGTAGGGGACCCAAGCTGGAATCTGGCATGACCCTAGCGGTTGAACCGATGGTAAATGCCGGACGTTATGATGTATATTGGCTGGAAGATGATTGGACTGTGGTTACAGAGGATGGAGAATTATCTTCACACTATGAAAACACAATTTTGATCACACCAAATGGACCGGAGATTCTGACACTACTTCCATAAGCCAAGGATCCCTAATTCAAAGTCATACAGAAGGCTTGAATATATTACTAGAGGTATTTGAATGAAGGAATTAGAAATAGGAGGTTTTGTCCGCTCTATGGCAGGCCATGACCTCGGAAAATGTTATGTAATATTTCAGATGGACAGTGAATATGTATATTTAGTGGATGGTAAAATTAGAACCTTGGCTCAGCCAAAAAAGAAAAAAAAGAAACACATTAACCGGCTGAACACATTTGATCCTGACCTGGCAGCTAAGATAGCCACTGGGACAGTAAAGAATGAGGAAATAAAAAGAGCCATCAAATTGTTACCAAATGAACGTTCAAGTAAGGAGGTTGAGTAATGTCTAAGACCGATGTTGTAGAAATCGAAGGTATAGTACTTGAGAAGTTGCCAAACGCTATGTTTCTGGTAGAACTAGAAAATAAGCACAAGGTACTGGCCCACATCAGTGGAAAGCTTCGCATGAATTTTATCAAGATTGTACCGGGAGATAAGGTAACCTTGGAGTTATCCCCCTATGATTTAACAAAGGGAAGAATCATCTGGCGTGATAAATAAACCCAACCATTACGAAAAAGGCTATTAAATATCGTTAAAATGCTATTTAAATACTAAAAAAGGCTATTAAAATGTAGTAAAAAATATAGCTTGCTATTATATTTCTGCGGTGATATAATAATAAACGGACTTTTTTGAAAGGGGTGAATTACTGTGAAGGTAAGGTCATCAGTGAAACCAATCTGCGAAAAATGCAAGATTATTAAGAGAAAGGGTGCGATCAGAGTTATCTGTGAAAACCCCAAACACAAACAAAGACAAGGCTAATTTTACAATAGTTCGGATTGCCGCATAGGCCCACTATTGTTTTATATAATCTAGTTCTTGCTTTTTGTGTTACAATCAACAGCCTTTTTAAGGCAAAGTAATTGTGATATTGTGGGCAGTAGGGGAACCTCCCCAAAGCTGTCTTAAGAACCGTACCGTCAAGACGGAGTCTTAGTAAGCATGTGGATTGTCATGTTTATTGCAATTTAAAGCGGCTGCCGTAATGATACACTCGGTTGAGTTTCATTACGGAAAATGTACTGTTATAAAACAATAAATTTTGGAGGTGTATTAAGCACATGGCTCGTATCAGTGGTGTAGATTTACCAAGAGAGAAACGTGTTGAGATCGGACTTACCTATATTTATGGTATCGGTAGAGTTAGTGCACTGCGTATTCTAGCGACAGCAAATGTTAGTCCTAGCACTCGTGTTAGAGACTTGACTGATGATGAAGTAGGTAGAATTCGTGATGCTATCGACGCAACACAGACTGTTGAAGGTGATTTAAGAAGAGAAATCGCACTCAACATCAAGAGATTACAGGAAATTGGATGTTATAGAGGAATTCGTCATAGAAAGGGTCTGCCGGTTCGTGGTCAGAAGACAAAGACTAACGCTAGAACCAGAAAAGGTCCCAGAAGAACAGTTGCTAATAAGAAGAAGTAATCTTTGAACCGCAACTTATAGAAGTAAGATAGAGAAAATCCAATAGGAGGGTTTGTTTAATGGCTAAGAAAATAGCTACAGCAGCGAAAAAAGTGACAAAGAAGCGTGTCAAAAAGAACGTTGATCGTGGACAGGCACATATTCAGTCATCTTTTAATAATACAATAGTTACGCTGACCGATGCAGAAGGAAATGCTCTTTCTTGGGCTAGTGCCGGTGGATTGGGCTTCAGAGGTTCAAGAAAATCAACTCCTTATGCAGCACAGATGGCAGCGGAAACAGCAGCAAAAGCAGCAATTGTTCATGGTTTAAAGACCGTTGAAGTTATGGTGAAAGGCCCCGGTTCAGGCAGGGAGGCAGCGATCCGCGCACTCCAAGCATGCGGTATTGAAGTAACTAGTATTAGAGACGTAACTCCGGTTCCACATAACGGATGTCGTCCACCAAAACGCAGAAGAGTCTGATAAGGAGGTATAGATTACTATGGCAAGAGATATGGGTCCAGTTTTAAAGAAATGTAGATCCCTCGGTTTAGAGCCGGCTTACTTAGGTATTGACAAGAAGTCAAATAGAACCTTTGCAAGAGCAGGCAAGAAGACCAGTGAATATGGTCTTCAGCTTAGAGAGAAGCAAAAAGCTAAATTTATATATGGTGTACTAGAGAAGCCTTTCCACAATTTATTCTTAAAGGCATCTAAGATGAAAACCGGTACTGCCGGTGAAAACCTGTTAACTCTGTTAGAGCTGAGATTAGATAATGTTATTTTCCGTCTTGGTTTTGGTAGAACCAGAGCAGAGGCTAGACAGATTGTTGACCACAAGCATGTATTAGTAAACGGCAAGTGCGTTAACATCCCTTCTTACTCCGTTAAAGCTGGAGATAAGATTGAGATCAAAGAAAAAGTTAAGGGTGCTCAGAGATATAAAGATGTCTTGGAAGTAACCGGTGGTAGAACTGTTCCTTCATGGCTGGAAGCAGATCATGAAGCACTTACAGGTGCTATCAAAGAAGTTCCTACCAG
>CAYMLE010000132.1:0-7524 GCA_964391115.1 uncultured Herbinix sp.
AGTTAAGGGTGCTCAGAGATATAAGGATGTCTTGGAAGTAACCGGTGGTAGAACTGTTCCTTCATGGCTGGAAGCTGATCATGAAGCACTTACAGGTGCTATCAAAGAAGTTCCTACCAGAGACCTGATTGATGTACCGGTAGCCGAAATGCTAATTGTCGAGTTGTATTCCAAATAATCCGTTATTTTGAATATCCTCATATAACCAGAAGGAGGGTCCTGTTGTGTTTGATTTTGAAAAACCCAAAATAGAGATTGCAGAAATTTCCGAAGATAAAATGTTTGGGCGATTTGTAGTGGAACCTTTAGAGAGAGGCTACGGTACGACTTTAGGTAATTCCTTAAGAAGAATCATGCTTTCCTCGCTACCCGGATCTGCTGTAAGCCAGATTAAAGTTGACGGTGTTGTTCATGAGTTTTCCGTAGTTCCCGGTGTAAAAGAGGACATTACCGAAGTTATCATGAATATTAAAAGTCTAGCAATCAAGAACACAAGCGATACGAATGAGCCTAAGACTGCATATATCGAAGCAGAAGGCGAAGTAGTAGTAACAGCAGGGGATATACAGGCTGACCCGGATATCGAGATACTCAATCCAGATCAGGTGATTGCTACCTTATGCGGCGGTCCGGATAGTAGACTTTACATGGAACTTACCATTACTAATGGTAGGGGATATGTAAGTGCAGATAAGAATAAAAATGATGATCTGCCGATCGGAGTTATTCCGATCGACTCCATTTACACTCCCGTTGAGCGTGTAAATCTCTCCGTTGAAAATACCCGTGTAGGACAGATTACTGACTTTGATAAGCTTACCCTTGATGTATTCACCAATGGTACGCTAGCTCCCGATGAAGCAGTAAGCCTGGCGGCTAAGGTTTTAAGTGAACATCTGAATTCCTTTATCGATCTATCTGAACATGCAAAGACTGCAGAGATCATGGTAGAGAAAGAAGATAATGAAAAAGAAAAGGTACTTGAGATGAATATAGACGAACTGGAGCTATCCGTTCGCTCTTACAACTGCTTAAAAAGAGCCGGAATTAATACCGTCGAAGAACTTACTAACAAGACTGCTGAGGACATGATGAAGGTCCGTAATCTTGGCCGTAAGTCTCTCGAAGAAGTGCTGGCAAAACTAAAAGAACTCGGTCTATCCTTAAACCAGAGTGAAGACTGATAAATTATAGGATATACGAATTGATTCAAAGGAGGGAAAGAAATGGCAGGTTATAGAAAGCTTGGAAGAACCTCAAGCCAGAGAAAGGCTTTGCTGAGAAACCAGGTGACAAATTTATTATATAACGGTAAAATTGTTACTACCGAGGCTAAGGCTAAGGAAATCCGCAAAATTGCCGAAGGCATGATTGCACTTGCCGTGAAGGAGAGAGACAATTACCAGACCGTTACTGTGACAACTAAGGTTGCCCGTAAGGACAAGGATGGTAATCGAGTGAAGGAAGTTGTAGATGGTAAGAAAGTTACCGTATTTGATGATGTTGAGAAGACCATCAAGAAAGACAACGCTTCCCGTGTTCATGCAAGAAGACAGATGATGAAGTATCTTTATCCAATTACTGAGGTTCCGAAAGAGAACGCTGGTAAGAAGAGAAATACTAAGTCCGTTAATTTATCCGATAAGCTGTTTGACGAGATCGCACCTAAGTATGCGAACCGTAATGGTGGTTACACCAGAATCGTGAAGATTGGCCTTCGTAAGGGCGATGCAGCGATGGAAGTACTTATCGAGTTAGTGTAATAGCATAATATTATCCGTGGAGTTGCTAGTCAGTTCTGCGGTTCAAGGGGACGTAAGCGATTTGTGTACGTCCCTTTGTTGTATGGATAGATGAAGTGAACGGGGTCAACAGCCCCGGGGTAGTGGTGAAGGGGCGATTGTCGCGAAGTAGAAAGGCTCTTGCTTCGATTTTCATGTATAAGATGTCCTAAATCTATGATTATGTTATGCAGGGCAGATCATCAAACAGAAAACTCGCCGCGAGTAAACTCGCTGCTCAGACAGTTCTGTTTGGTGATCTAGCATAAATAATCATAGATAAGGACATCTAATACAATACAATAGGCGCAATCGCTCTTTCTGCTTCGCGAAAATCGCTGTTTATATCTTGTGCGGGGCTTTTGACCCCGGGATGTACTTCTACAGGTGATTAAATTAGTTGTTGCATTATGTGTTGGTTACGTTTATGATACATAGAAAAGATATATTGTGTTTGGGTTAGTAAAAGTGTGGGTGAGGAATGTGTTTTTAGGGGAAAATATATTAGAAACAGGTTCTAATTATTAGAGAGTAAGTGTTATTTTGAAGAGGATTATTTGGCGTGAGGTATTATGTGAAGCGCTTTCTTATATATAGTTTTTATTGATATGAACACATACAGGAAAGAGGTCTTGGGTATGGAGATGATTGAGGTTAAGGGATTGGCATTTGAATATATTCGTCGCGATGAAGAGGGAAATGTGGAGTCGATTCATCGGGCGATTGATGGAGTTGATATTGAGGTGCACAAAGGGGAGTTTATAGCAATTCTTGGGGCGAATGGCTCCGGGAAGTCTACCTTGGCGAAGCATATCAACGCCATTCTGTATCCTACGGAAGGGTCTGTCTGGGTGAATGGGTGGAATACTGCTGAAGAGGATCATCTTTGGAATATTCGACAGACGGCAGGGATGGTATTTCAGAATCCAGATAACCAGATTATCGCCACTGTGGTGGAAGAGGATGTAGGGTTTGGTCCGGAAAATCTTGGTATTCCTACGGAGGAGATCTGGGAACGAGTGGAGCAGAGCCTAAAAGCAGTTGGAATGTTGGAGTTTCGGAATCATTCTCCGAATAAGCTCTCCGGTGGACAGAAGCAGAGGGTGGCAATCGCTGGGATTATGGCGATGAAGCCTCAGTGTATTGTTCTAGATGAGCCTACAGCCATGCTAGATCCTAGTGGTCGACGAGAGGTTATCAGTACAGTTCGAAGCTTAAATAAGCAGGAGAAGGTAACGGTGCTTCTGATTACCCACCATATGGATGAGGTTCGTTATGCTGACCGAGTCATTGTTATGGAGCAGGGGAAGGTAGTTATGCAGGGAACTCCAAGGGAGATATTCTCTCGAGTTGAGGAGATCAAGAATTACCGCATGGATATCCCCCAGGTCACTGAGCTAGCCTATGAGCTTCGTAAGGCAGGTATCGATCTTCCAGAGGGAATTTTGACGGTAGAGGAGCTAGTGGAGAAGCTTCTTAGTCATAAGGGTTTGAAGAACCACGAAGGTAACTAAATGAATCTACTGGGGCTTATATGAATCTACCGGATTCTAAAAGAACTATAGATGATTGAAGAATATAGAATTAGCAGGTGAAACGATGCAAATTATATTTGATAAAGTAAATTATATATATAATAGCGGTACCAGCTTTCAAAAACATGCTTTAAGAGAGATTAATCTGTCCATTCAAAAAGGAGAGTTTATCGGTCTGATTGGTCATACTGGATCTGGCAAATCTACCTTGATTCAGCATATGAATGGGCTTATTAAGGCGACCGACGGACATATCTATTACGAGGGTCAGGATATCTATGAGAAGGATTATAAGCTGCGGGACCTAAGAAGTAAGGTGGGACTGGTATTTCAATATCCAGAACATCAGCTGTTTGAGACCACCATATTTAAGGATGTAAGCTATGGGCCGAAGAATCTAGGCCTGGATAAATTAGAGGTGGATCTTCGGACCTATGAGGCTTTGAAGATGGTTGGTATCGGTGAGGAACTGCTTGATGCATCACCCTTTGAGTTGTCCGGTGGGCAAAAAAGAAGAGTGGCGATTGCAGGGATTCTGGCGATGAGACCAGAGGTATTAATTCTCGATGAGCCTACCGCTGGGCTGGATCCTAAGGGTAGGGATGACATCCTAGATCAGATAGCATTGCTTCATAAAGAGAGTGGCATTACCGTAATCCTGGTTACTCATAGTATGGAGGATGCCGCGAAGTATGTGGATCGACTCCTGGTTATGAATAACGGCGAATTGGCCATGGATGGAACAGCCAAGGAGGTATTTTCCCGGTATAAAGAGCTAGAGCAGATGAACTTGGCAGCTCCTCAGGTTACCTATGTTATGAATGCTCTAAAGGAACGAGGATTGCCGGTCCGTACAGATGCAACTACAGTAGCAGAGGCTAGGGATGAGATTCGTAAGGCTCTGCAAAAATAGGTAAGCGGTTTGAGCAAATCATCGGCTAAGTCGATGGTTGTGATAAGTACTTTATATAGGAAAGTGAGTACATTATGATACGAGATATTACTATAGGACAATATTATCCCGCGGATTCCATCCTACATCGTCTGGATCCCAGACTGAAGCTGATGGGAACGTTTTTATTCATCATATCTTTATTTATTAATCAATCCTTTTATGGGTATATTTTAGTTACGGTTTTTTTAGCTACGATAATCAAGCTGTCCAAGGTACCTGTACCATTTATCATCCGTGGACTAAAGGCAATTATCGTCTTGCTATTATTTACGGTTGCCTTTAATCTGTTTTTCTCTGCGGGAGAGCCCATCTTCGAACGGGGGATATTGCGGATTACGAAGGAGGGGTTACGTTCCTCTGGGTTCATGGCAATCCGATTGATCTATCTGATCCTTGGTTCCTCTTTGATGACCTTTACGACTACACCGAATCAGCTTACCGATGGTCTGGAGAAGCTGTTATGGCCACTTCGCCGTATCAAGGTGCCGGTCCATGAGATATCCATGATGATGTCCATTGCCCTTCGTTTTATCCCAATCCTTCTAGAGGAGACAGATAAGATCATGAAGGCCCAGATGGCTAGAGGAGCAGATTTTGAAACAGGAGGTATCCTTAAGAGAGCAAAAAGCTTGGTTCCTCTTCTCGTTCCCTTATTCGTATCTGCATTTCGCAGGGCCAATGATCTGGCTATGGCGATGGAGGCTAGATGCTACCGTGGGGGAGAGGGCAGAACGAAGATGAAGCCACTCCATTATCAAAGAAGGGATATCATAGCCTATCTGATACTAGTAATCTATATCGCCGGTATCATCGGAATTAAGATAATCGAGAAGAGATTCTTATAATATATTGTGTATTTTTTGGTATACCTATGGCCTCGGACCAATAGAATAATCTGTATCTAGCTACGAGGTATTTAGTATATTGTTCTGGGAGGTTAAGATGAAACGGGTTAAGTTAGTTATTGCATATGATGGTACCAGATATCATGGCTGGCAGCTACAGCCCGGGGAGCCTACCGTTGAGGGATATATCAATAAGGCTCTTTCCGAGCTTTTGGGAGAGGAGATTGCAGTCATCGGTGCCAGCCGTACAGATTCCGGAGTTCATGCTCGGGGAAATGTGGCAGTTTTTGATACTGAGAGTCGAATCCCCGCTGAGAAACTGTGTTATGCCCTAAATGTACGGCTACCGGAGGATATCCGTGTGCAGCAATCCATGGAGGTGGAACCAGACTTTCATCCTAGAAGAGTAAAGAGTCAGAAAACCTATGAGTATCATATCCTAAACCGTAGAATAGCACTGCCTACGGAGAGACTTTATTCAGAGTTTATTTATTATCCATTGGATATACAAGCGATGCAGAAAGCAACGCAGTATCTCGTGGGAGAGCATGATTTTAGGAGCTTCTGTTCCGTTAAGACTCAAGCAGAGTCCACAGTTCGAAGGATCTATCAACTGGAGGCTATGCAGAATGGGGATAACATCACGATATCTGTGACCGGTAGTGGATTTCTCTATAATATGGTCCGCATCATCGCTGGTACCCTGATTGAGGTGGGAAGGGGAGCCTATCCACCGGAACAGGTGAAGGTAATTCTTACTGGGTGTAATCGCAGTCTTGCGGGACCGACAGCACCAGCCAAGGGCCTTGTCCTAGTGGGAATAGAGTATGAAGAGGGGTATCGAATTAAATAACAATGGAAGGTAATTTTAAGAAAAGGGTGAGTGACATTTGAATATTACATTTGATTTTGAGTCAATCAATGACTTTACTATAATAATTCGTCTTCTCATGGCAGTAATCTTCGGAGGTATCATTGGCATCGAACGGGGTAGGTCCGGTCGTCCAGCAGGACTTCGCACCCATATCCTGGTATGTCTGGGCTCAGCCATGGCCATGATGACGAATCAGTACATCTATGAGCAATATGGAACAAGTGATCCAACCAGAATGGCTGCTCAGGTAATCTCCGGAATCGGTTTCTTAGGTGCTGGAACTATCATTGTAACCGGAAGACACCAGGTGAAGGGACTGACTACAGCAGCTGGGTTATGGGCTACTGCCTGTATGGGACTGGCGATCGGGATTGGCTTCTATAAGGCTGCTGTTGTGGGCTGTATCTTAATAGTATTTGCCACCGTGGTTCTACATCGTCTGGATAACTTCATGCTCGCGAAATCCAAGGTGTTGGATATCTACATCGAGTTTGGCCCATCGTCCTCTATAACCGCTGTATTAGAGGAGCTAAGAGGCCTTATGGTACATATAGATGCCATCGAGTTAGTAAAGCCCTCCTATGGAACTAGCTCCACCCTGGCAGCTATCATGACCCTTCGGTTACGACAAAAGAGAGTTCGAATGGAAATTATGGCTAAGATCTGTGCGATTGAGGGTGTAGAATTCGCCGAGGAGATATAAACCAGTAAATATATGAAATAGATATAGCTTTGTTATTATCAAGCTATGTCTATTTTTTTGTCTACCAACATATAATATAAATTATGCCAATTGGAATAAAGCTACGCATATGCAAATTGTATAATATTACCAAATAAGTATTTTACCGTTGTAAAGTATTGAAAATAGTCCATATGTAGTATATAATGCATTCTGTAATGTAAAAATTATACAAATGATGCAATAAATAACCAAATAGACAGAGGATAAATGAAATATAACTATTCATAAGATTTGAAATGGGGGAGTTATCGTGAATAGTCTAATAGCATTTATAACAAGTTTTGGTACAGAGGGTGAGGATCAACTTAGTGTCAATCAAGTTATACTTATCCTTATCATTGCAATTTTGTTACTTGCATTATGGATATGTATCTGGATATCTAGAAAAAATCGATTGTACATATCGCAAAAGAGTGTCGAGCAAGAGCAAGTGATCTTTCAGGAGAAAGAGGTCGTATAATGAGCCGTGTAAATGCACGATTAACAAGCCGTATTACACTTTTGGCGGACTTGTTTAGTATTATCACTGCTTATTATCTATCCGCATTTGTTCGTGGTGGAATTCTTGTCTCTGGATTATTTAACGGACATTATGGGAATGCACTTATCTTATTAGTGCTATCTCATATCACTATCAGCAGTGTAAATGGCAATAATCGTAATATATTCAAACGAGGATACTTTGAAGAATTACAATGTATCCTTAAGGATCAGAGTAAGCTGGGACTTATTCTACTGGGCTACATGTTCGGAATGAAGCTAGCAGGGGAGTATTCCAGAGTATTTTTT
>CAYMLE010000133.1:0-1414 GCA_964391115.1 uncultured Herbinix sp.
TACTTCCGGATTCAAGCAATACCAACTCCTTTTCCAATGTTTCCACCAATTCCTTTGGAATTGATGTTTTTAAAGAGCGTTCCAGCCCTCTTGTCTTTATCGCCTTCTGCAAACAGGATAATCTACAGCAGATATATGCTCCTCTGCCATTTTTCTTACCTGTTGTATCTATGACAATATCATCCTCAGGAGTTTTTAAGACGCGGAGCATTTCCTTCTTTGTCTTCATTTCCCCACAACCGGTACACATTCTTAATGGTAATTTTTTTGCCAACTATCCTCACATCCTTAATATCCCATTACTTGGGACTCGCTTTTGATGTCAATCTTAAATCCGGTTAGCTTCGCTGCAAGTCTAGCATTCTGACCTTCCTTACCAATGGCAAGGGACAATTGATAATCCGGAACAACTACCTTAGCGCTCTTTTCATATTCATCCACTGCAACGGATACAACCTTCGCGGGACTCAAGGCATTCTCGATCAACTGCGCCGGATCTTCACTCCAAGTAATGATATCGATCTTTTCATCTCTTAATTCTTGTACAATTGTATTTACTCTGGAACCATTAAAGCCAACGCAGGATCCAACTGCATCTACATCCGGATTGTTGCTCCATACGGCCATCTTGGTTCTAGAACCAGCTTCCCTGGCTATGCTCATGATCTCAACTGTACCATCCTGTATCTCTGTAACCTCAGCTTCGAATAAGCGTTTCACTAGTTCTGGATGAGTTCTAGATACCGATATTCTAGGTCCCTTTGTGGTGTCTTTAACCTCCAAAACATAAAGCTTAATACGATCCGTAGGACGAAATACCTCGCCTCTTACTTGCTCATTTTCACTGAGAACCGCATCTACTTTACCTAAATTAATACTAACATTATTGCCCATATACCGTTGCACAATGCCAGTAACAATGTCTTTTTCCTTGCTGACATATTGATTGAACAGTACTTTTCTCTCTTCCTCACGAATCTTCTGAACAACAACCTGCTTTGCCTTCTGAGCAGCGATACGACCGAAGTTCTTCGGTGTCACTTCCATACCAACAATATCACCGATATCATTCTTTGGATCCTTCATCTTCGCCTGTGCCAGACTGATTTCCATCACAGGGTCCGTAACCGTCTCCACCACTTCTTTCATAGCATATACCACTACAGATCCAGTGGCACGATCTATGTTTACTTTAATATTATCTGCTCTGCCGAAATTATTCTTACAGGCTGCTACTAAGGAATTCTCCAAAGCTTCCAGCAGGATATCCTTACTGATGTCCTTTTCTCTCTCAATCTGGTTTAAAGCTTCAATCAATTCCTTCCCTGCATCTAATTTAGCTTCCATTTTTCATCCTCCTTCATAGAACTTGAACATTACGATGTGTATAACTAGGAGGATTTCCTCCTTCATA
>CAYMLE010000133.1:1514-7279 GCA_964391115.1 uncultured Herbinix sp.
CGCAAGCAAGCTTGCAAAATGCTCGCTTTGCTTTCGCGCAAAATATAAGAGTGGACTTTCGTCCACTCCCTCTTAGTCTTATCTTTTAGCACAATTCTTATTATATCAAATACAACCAAATATTGCAAGTATTATTTTTGCCATTCATTCCCCATTATATACCATGAAATTCTATGAAGCGCAGATATCATACTAACCATTAAACCGTTGTAAGAAATCCTTTGTCCTCTGATTTACAGTGTTTCCAAAGACTTCCTCCGGAGTTCCCTCTTCCACGACAAGACCATTATCCATAAAGATAATCCGATCCGCCACATCTCTAGCAAAGGACATCTCATGAGTAACGATAACCATGGTCATCTTCTCCTTGGCAAGGTTACGGATAACCTTGAGTATCTCACCGGTTAATTCCGGATCCAGAGCCGAGGTAGGCTCGTCAAAGAATAAGATTCTTGGGTTTAGGGCCAACGCTCTAGCGATCGCAACCCTCTGTTGCTGTCCTCCCGAGAGCTCACCGGGAAAAGCATTTGCCCGTTCTGCCAAGTTCATCTTCTGAAGAAGCTCCATGGCTTTTACCTTGGCCGTCTTCCTATCAATCCCCAAAACCTTCACCTGAGCATCAATGATATTCTTAAGTACGGAGTAATGTGGAAATAGGTTGAAATTCTGAAACACCAATCCTACCTTCAGGATGATGTCGTGAAGCTTCTTGCTTCCCGCATAGACTGTCTTCTCCCCAGCCATATCTACCATCACTTCCCCATCCACCACAATCCGTCCGCCGCTTACCCTCTCGAGCTGAGTCAAGCATCGAAGCAAAGTGGATTTACCAGAACCGGAGGGACCGATGATCGCGATAACCTCACCCTCCCGAACCTCCATGGAGATATCATGTAACACGGGAATCTTATCAAACTTTTTTTGTATGTGTTCTGCACATAATAGCATATCAATTCCTCCCGTTAATTCTTATAGTAGTTCATCTTCTTCTCCAGTAGCTTAAACGATACCTCCACCACAGTATTCATAGCCAGATAAAAGATCGCCGCGATGATGATGGGAACTGTAGAGAAATATTTGGAACCAGCATTGGTGGCCACCTTGAATAACTCCGGTATGGCGATTACCTGGGCAAGAGAAGTATCCTTAACCAGAGTCATCAGCTCATTCCCAGTCGCTGGTATAACATTTTTTACAACCTGAGGCAAAACAATCCGAAAGAAGGTCTGTAGCTTCGTATAGCCCAGTACCTTAGCAGCTTCATACTGTCCTTTGGGTATCGCTTCCATTCCTCCTCTGAAGATCTCTCCAAAGTATGCCGCATAGTTAATGGCAAAGGCTGCGATACATGCCACTGTCCGACTAAAGGAAAAATGGAATATGTAGAAGGGTGCATACATAAAGAAGAAGAGCTGTAGCATCAAGGGAGTCCCACGAAATATCAGCTGATAGATTCGAGTCGGAAAACTTATCAGCCAGCATTTACTCCTTCTTGCCAGTGCCACTAATAACCCTAATGGAATTGAAAATAAAATGGTAAAGAAAAATATACGAAATACCCAAATAGTTGCCTTTAGCATATTGGGTATTAAAAATTCCAAGGGAACATTATTGATCTCCATAAATACCTCCGGTGATATGATAATCCTAATTATGTGAAATGACTGCAAATATAGTTAGTCACACTCTTTCTCTGACACTTTACCATATTACCATAGGGAGGTGTCGAATTCAATGTCTTTTTATATACATTTCCTGGAGCCTCATAGACAAATCGTAACGTTAACGTAATAATACGAGTCCCATAGAAAGAGGAATGCCCCGGAAGCTCCTAAGAGCTCACCGGGACATATTTATGAAAATCAACAATCGTAAGAAGTTATCCTACTTAACAATTGTGATATCCGATCCAAACCATTGGGTTGAAATCTTCTCAATGGTACCATCTGCTTTCAATTCCTTTAATGCTTCCTCTACTGCCTTGCATAAGGCTTCATCCCCTTTACGGAACCCTATGGCATATTCTTCGGCAACTAGATTATCGTCTAATACCTCAAAATTCTTACCTGCTTCGGTGATCATATAATTGGCCACTACGGAATCCATCAGTACTGCATCCGAGTTCTTGGTCTCAAGATCCATAAGAGCGGTAACATAATCTGCAAATCCGATGTTTTCGCCTAAGGACTCTCTAAAATCCTTATTCTCGTCCGAGTTTAACGTTTCTTCCGCAGAAGAACCACTCTGTAATGCCAACTTCTTACCGGACATATCTGCTTTCGATTTGATATCACTGCCTTTTTCTACAACCAGTGATATGCTGTTCTCCATATAAGGAATGGACATCGTAAGATTCTCCAAACGCTCCGGAGTGATTGAAAAACCGTTCCAGATACAGTCAATATTCTTTGTACTTAATTCTTGTTCCTTGGCATCCCATTCGATCGGTTGAAGTACTAACTCTAACCCAAGCTTCTCCGCTACGGCCTTCGCAAGATCAACGTCAAAGCCGACGATCTTATCTGCATCATCCCGAAATCCCATTGGAGGAAAGGAATCATCCAGGCCAAGTATTAGCTTGCCGCGATCCTGTATGTACGTGAACGAGGTATCCGTATCCTCTTGCGTAGTCGGTTCCTTGGCCACATCATCCCCAGCCTTCTGCTGACTGGCAACATCCTTGTCATCACCCTTAGTGCCACAGGCAGTTAATCCAAACACCATCACAGAAATAAGTAATAAAGATAATAATATTTTTTTCATAATATCCTCCCAGATATGTTTTACTTTGCTAACACTTTACCATATTACCATAACAACGCAAGGAATGCAATGCTTTATTTGTGAACTTGAAACAAATAAATAAATACACGGTCTTTGACTCTTATCTATGAATAAATCAAAATATTCGTATTATTATTGACTTAATAGTAAGAATTGGCTGCATTTTGTGTGTAGCTTAATCGTCATTGCATCAAACTGCTGGCAAAAAGCCAAGAAAAACAGCCTACAGCAGGTATTATCCTCTGTTATAGGCTGTTATTGTTATTGTTTTATTGTTTTATTGTTTTATTGCTTTATTGTTTTATTGCTTTATTGTTTTACTATTTTATGTTTTGTTGTTTTACTCTTTTGTTGTTTTACTCTTTTGCTATTTTAAAATTATTAATCAGATCATTTAATTCCTTCACCATATCATAGAGACGTGTAATGCTATTCGATATCTCGACGATCGTCATGGATTGCTCCTGGGAAGAAGCTGAAATCTCTTGAATGGATGCAGAATTATCTTCCGCTGTATAATTTACATGATTTAAGAGCGTAATAATCTCATCCTTCATGGAGTTAATTCGGATGTTATTATTTACGATGATATTGATACCCTTGACTAGCTCCAGTAACCCATCGGAGATTCTTCCGATTACTTCCTCCGTCTGTAATACCGACTGGTTGATTCGCTGAACACTGGACTTATTACGATTCATGAAATCAACTGCCGCTTCAGACTGTTGCTGCATGTCATCGATCTTCTTCGTGATGTTCGAAGTCGCAACCGCAGTTTCATTGGCTAGTTTTCTAATCTCCTCAGCAACCACTGCAAAGCCGGAACCATGTTCCCCTGCTCTGGAAGCCTCTATGCTAGCATTCAATGCAAGTAGATTCGTTTGCTTCGCAACATTGGATATAATGGCTGTAATATCGCTGATATCCAAGGACTGTTCATTGATCCGACCGATTAAGGCTTCAATTTCTTTCGAATTCGTATTATTCTCCTCATTGGCATTCTTAAGATAACCAACCGAATCTAAGCCTTCATTTTTCAGTTCAATACTCTGTTGAATGACAGCTTCAATCTTAATACTGGCATCCGCAGTTGCCTTGATATCATCCCCAAGAAGCTGTACCTTTTGAACGCTTTCTGAGGTTTCTCTAAACTGCTCTTCACTGGATTCAGCCATCATAGAGATTGCCTTAGCTACTTCCGTCGTTGCTTCCGATACGACATCGGCAGAATCATTTAAATGATAAGCGAATTGGTCCAATCCATCGCTGGAGGAGATCATAAGTTTTACGATCCGATTCAGGCTCTCTGTCAGAAGATTTACCGAATCCCCTAACTGTTTCGTCTCGTCCTGCGATTTAACAATGATTTTATCCGTTGTCAAATCACCCTGAGCCAACTTAGAAAGAGTTCTTGAAATCTGCTTAATCGGCTTAGTGATTTTGCTGGAAAGGATAATTGTAAGAGTTAATGCGATGCATAGAACGATCAATAATCCAACCAGGTTGTAGCCAAGGATAATCGTTGACCCTCTAGCCAATTCCGTGTCATAGATGACAGCAGCAACGATCCAATCCCACTCTTCAAATGAATCAGCATACACTGTTTTTGATTCCGTAATTAAGCTGACATCCTCTTTCAAAGCATAATTAACATAAGTTCCTTCTTGCTTTGTCGAGCCAATGATATCTTGAATAATATAACGCCCATCCACAGATTGAAGCTCATAGAGATTCTCTGTTAGAAATGGATGAAATATAATATCTCCCTGAGAGTTAATTATGTAGAAATAACCGGATTCACCTAAATCAATGGTGTGAGTAATCATATCGGACGCTTCCTCGGTTGCACCAGATACAGAATCCGTATCTTGTTCGGTAGCACCGGTAACTGCATCCTTCGATAGGCCATGAAGCTGCTTAATGAAGGATAAAGCATTTTCCTTTGCCCATTCTTCCGTCAAGCTATTTTCAGTGTCCTTTGAATCTGTATAACCCCGTTCAACCTCCGCCAGCACCATGTTAACCGCATTGGACAAGATGAGTTTGTTTGACCGGTTTAATTCATTTTTTGAAATTACGTAATTTAAAATCGTTAGTCCTGATAGTGAAATTACGATGATCAGTGATACCATGATACAGATTTTCTTGTTAATACCATCCATTTTGAACAATTTCTTCATAAGTATTTAAGCCCCGTTCTTAATGTATTTTCATTACAAATTGTAATAATGCTTTGTTGCCTAGCTATATATATTCTTGTATCTATAATTTTTAAAAATAGGTCAACTGTACTAGTCGGCCTATTTTTAAATTTATCATATTTTATTGTTTGTTGCAAGTAAATTGCGCAAAATATATGTCTTATTTTAAAAAAACAATGTAGAATATATGGTTCATTATTATTTATGAACTACTACCGAATCATTCTTCCACCACCAGCGAAACAATGCTACCATAACGCCCAACATGCCTCCCAATACCGTTCCAATTACCACATTCTTAGCATTGCTCGGGCTGGTTCTCTGACTTGGAGCGATTGGTTGAGAGGGTAGATATACGCTTGTCTTAGTAATGCTCACAATATTCGAGTTAATCACTGTATAATCACCGGTCTCATAGTACTTAGCAATTTCTGCTTTTACCGTATCGAGTTCCTCTAAATATGTTTGGTAAACACGGATGGAATTATTAATATCATTAATCGCTTGCTTATTGTCAATAATATCACTTTCCAGTAAGGTGTAATTCGGATTAATGATTTGCTCCATAATAATGTAATCACTGGGATTTGTCTGAGCTTCTATCTCTTGCATTGCATCCTTTTGGTTGATGGTCTTTGGAGTCTCCGCTAGAAGCTTTTCGTTCTTCTGTAATATTTCCTGTGTTTTATCCCGTTCAACCTCTAAGGTTGCAAGTTGTACAGAAAAATTATTATAGTAATAGCTTACCGCATTCTCAGAAGTCATTACATCTAAAAATTC
>CAYMLE010000134.1:0-4910 GCA_964391115.1 uncultured Herbinix sp.
GAGTGCTTTCAACCACTTTCAGAGGGATAACTATTGAGGGGAGAAGGAGTATGGAACATCAGCGAAAATTAATTGTAGGATATGATCTTTGTGAAGATTTCTCCCAGGTCAGCTGTTTTAGCTATAAATCCTCTGAACCGATACCCATTAGTCCGAATGATAGT
Organism: uncultured Herbinix sp.; assembly: GCA_964391115.1. Taxonomy (GTDB): domain Bacteria; phylum Bacillota; class Clostridia; order Lachnospirales; family Lachnospiraceae; genus Mobilitalea. The sequence continues at coordinate 165 of CAYMLE010000134.1, forward strand.
GAAGATACGATGATTCCTACCATCTTAGGGATACATAAGGAAACCAAACTCTGGAGCTATGGAAAAGAAGCGAAGGAATGTTCTTTAGCCGGAAATGGTATTCTTGTGGATCGACTGCTTCAAAAAATAGTTACGGAGGAAGTAATTGAAGTTTTTGGACAAAACTTTACCGGAGTGGAGCTTCTGGAGAAGTTTCTGAAAAAAACCCTTACATTAATTAAGAATCATTTTCCCACAGAGAGGATAACCAAATTAGTTATAACGGTTGAGGAAGTAGATCCAAAGCTGGTGGATGGTGTCTATGAAGCTTTGTATATGCTAGGTATCGATAAGGATAGAGCAGTTGTTATGAGCCATGCCAGTGCCTATATGTACTATAGTCTAAGCCAGGATCGATCCTTATGGACTAATGACATCGGACTTTTTGACTTTGGTGAAGATGGCCTAGCCTATTACCAAATAGGAGTAAATCGCAGAACCACTCCCATGATCGCTAGTATGGAGAAGAAAGATTTTTCGGACCAAATGAACCTTATGATAAGGAGTAAGCAGGAAAGCAACTCAACCTATATTCTTCAGAATATTGTAGATAATGTTCTATATAAACAAATTGTATCAACCCTTTATTTCATAGGAAAGGGCTTTGAAGGAGATTGGGCGAAGGAGGTCATTCAAGGACTTTGCGCAGGACGAAGAGTGTTCATGGGACAGAATCTATATACAAAAGGTGCTTGCTATGCGGCTAAGGAGCTATCTGGGGATAAGAAGCTGGGAGATATTATTCTTTTGAATAATGAAATGCTGATCAACGCAGTCTGGATTCGGGTTTATATGGATGGAGCCATTAAGGATTTGCTGCTATCGGAGGCGGCTGTCTATTGGTATGAAGTGGATAAGCGGATTGAGGTAATTCTTGAGGGAGAGGCAGTAATCGATTTGATTACTCGCAATATCATTACCAGAGAGGTCACCAGGGAAAGATTGCATCTGGAGGAGTTACCAAATCGACCAGACCGGATGACTAGGTTGGAACTTAGGCTTACCTTTACGAAGAGATCCATAATGAAGCTTACGGTTATCGACCTGGGATTTGGTGAACATTATCCTGAAACCGGCCAGGTCGGAGTGTTTACGATAGATATGGAAAGAAATGAGGTATACAACCATGGGTAAACTGATCTTATGCAGTGGTATAAGAGCGAAGCGTCCGTATACCTTACCTGTGACCGGAGCCAGGGTATATTCCATAGAGGAACTGTGCTATTATATCGGGGAACATTTATATTTTGTTGATGAGGATTTCTTTACAGACTCGTTGTTTGAATGGATGGATATTGAGCTGGGACTTACGAGTAGAGGAGAGAAATTAATACAGCTTAAGGAGCAGCAGGCGGATATAAAAACCCTGTTGGCTGCACTATTGTGCAGTGCAGATTATTACACTGAGGCGGAGATAAAGAAGCTAATCAAGCATATAGAAGAGTTTAACCGGATGACGCCGGTGAAAAGAAGATGCCTCCGCGCAGATAGCTGTCTAAAGGATAAAAATTATTCGGATGCTGCCAGAGAATATGAGCAAATTCTTAACTCCGACGATGCACAGGGAATAATTCCAGAAGAATATGGAGATATTCTGCATAATCTTGCGGTAGCTCAGGTTCATACGATTGGGCTTTCTGTGGCAGCAGAGACCTTCCACCAGGCCTATGAGCGTAATCAGAGAGAGGATAGCCTTCGACAGTATTTATATGCACTTATCTTAAATAATCAAGCCGAGGAATTTGATCAAAAACTAGTTGAATATCAAGTTACAGATGAGCTGGCGGAGGATATACTGGCAGGGGTTGATCAATTGGAGAGAGAAGCAGAAGTCTGTGAGGAAATGGTTAAGCTGGAACAGATAAGTCTGTTGTTATCTGAGGGAAAACAGAGCAATTATCGTGAATTAGTTGAGGATATGATGGATAAATGGATATTAGACATTAGGCAATAATTGGGCAAACGGAGGTATGGCAGCTATGGGGCTATTAAGAAGGCTTGCATCCAGAAAAAGCGAACAGCGAAAAGAAAACGACGAGCAGGCTTTGCAGGATATTGATCGTATTGGATCAAATGAAAAAGGAGTCTCAAGGGCAAACACAAAGACGGAGAGGCTAGCACTTATACAGGAGAATTGTGAAGTGATTTCAGATTGTCTCCGTCAGATGGAAGATGCAAAGATTGAATATCAAGCAGTCACCTCCTATCTTACGGATATGCAAAGGATTGACATGATTCCTGCAGAACAAAGAGAAGATATGGATAATGCGGCTAGAAGAATCCTAAATCTTACCAAAGAACGGGAGAAGTTCAGGGAAAAAAGCACATCAATCACAGATGTACAGTATCGATTATTTGAACAATATGAGCTTCAACTTCCGAAGGAAGTGGAGGCAATCCGGGAAAGCGAACGATATCAAAATGATATTGAGATGGACATCGAGCATCTGGAAAAGGAAAAAAAGAAGCTAATGCTGGAGGAAGAAGATATCGTGAGCAAGCATTCCTTTTTAAGAGGATTAGCGATTGCCACTGGAATCATAGTCGTCCTCCTATTTGGAGTATTCGCTATATTATTTACCGCTACGGGTGCTAATTTGTCCCTTCCTTTCCTTATGACGGTTTTGATGGGTATGGCTTCCACTATGTATATCTATATGGAGGCTAGAAAGAATCAGTCTGACGTCAAGCTAGTTGAATTAAAGATAAACAGGGCGGTAAGGCTGCTTAATAAGATAAAAGTTAAATCCGTTAATAATCGGAATTATCTCGAGTATATCTTGGAGAAGTACCTTGTATCCGGATATGAACAATTAAAAGCGAATTGGGAGGAATATATCAAGTTAAAAGATCAGATGAGGAGATATCAAAGCAATACTGAGCTTTTAGAATTTTATAATAAAGAGTTGCTCCATGAGCTGACACAATTCCGGATCAAAGACACTGAAATATGGCTACATCAGCCGAATGCAATTATTGATAAGAAAGAAATGGTAGAGGTAAGGCATCGGCTAAATGTCCGTCGACAAAAGCTGCGGGAACGGATGGATATCTATAACCAACAGAAGGAAGCGGCAGTAGATGAAATCACAACAATCATAAGGGATTACCCAGATTGTGAGCGGGAGGCTGTGCAAATATTAAAAACTTACCATCTTCGCTAGTTCAATAGGTCAAGTACTGACATTAGACTAGCTTTATTATTTCATATTGTGAATTAATCACAAGCCAAGCCTGTGGATTATAGAACATAATATTCCAATAGGCTATTCCATTAAAACCATAAGTTTCACTTATATTAAGGTAGGCGTCAATACTTCTGGCATCACGAAACCAAACGAAATAGTCATTAATATAGGAAAAATAAAAATAAGGGGTTGCGGAAGGCTCGTTAAATTGTATTCCGTTCTCGGACATACCGGCTAATTCGATTGCACTCTGATAAGAGACTAGATTGCCAAGGGGAGTTTCGCTTACATATGGAAACTGCCAGATATAACCCAAGGTTGAGATGCCCATGACTAGTTTATTCGGGTTAATCTGAGAAACCACATAGTTTAGATAATTTTCATAGGCAACTAAAGGCAAAAACCCAAGAGGGAAGCCTTCTACGGTACACCAATCATAGGCTAACAGGATGGTTCTGTCAGTTATTTCACTCAGGCTGTTATAATCAATTCCTTGATGGATTTGTCCGGTTCTGAGTTCAAACATACTCGGGGAAATGGTAAGAAAGACTTGGAATCCTTCTGCTTTAATGATTGAAGTGAAACGCTCAACAAAATCTACATAGCGCTGTCTATTTTCTGTATGAATGTATTGGAAATCAATATTGACACCATTATACCCTTTCGTTTTTAGAACAATCAAGACATCATAAATTAGGGTATTTTGCAAGCTTATATTGTTCAGAATGTTCTGGACAATGGTAGCATCAAGTACACCCAAAGTGGTTAAAGGCGATATTAGCATAATAGGAGCGACATCAAACTCCTTAGCCATCTGAAGGAGAGCCTCATCGTTTATTGGAATCAGAGTCGCTTCGGAGGTTATTTGATAGTTAAATATAGTCAGGTAAGTCAAAAAGGGTAAGGTTTTTCGAAGAATATCTTTATTTATGAAGGGATAGGTATAGCCATTGGTAATGAGGCTAGTCACTTTATCTTCCGTATAAGTGATTATAATTTGATCACCGGGTTGTAGGTAGTCACGATCTAATAAGTCTGGGTTATTCCGAAGTATATGCCATATATCCACACCGAAGGAATCGGCTATGCTGAATATCGTATCACCCTCTTGAATAATATAAGTCTGTTCAGGAAATAAAATAACTATGACTTCCCCGGTAACGAGACTAAATGGTTCGGTAAGACCATTAATCTTCGCTAATAGATTCATAGCAACTCCATATTGATCGGCTATGGTATCTAGTGTATCTCCAGGCTGTACTACATGAATTGTCATAATGAAGTCCTCGGCTATTCTTTACTATCTAGTTAATTATATGTAACCATAAAAAAGTTAGTTCTATTTTTATTGCCACAAGGAAGGGGAATTTATTTCTAATGATATAGCGTCATTATCAAAAAAGAGCTTTTCACAAAGGAAAAAGAGTTGGTTTTGAAAAACACTTGACAATACCCAAAATCTTGCATAATATATAAATTATTAATATGCTAAATGTTGAGATGGAGAGGATTAGGTAAG
>CAYMLE010000134.1:4945-7255 GCA_964391115.1 uncultured Herbinix sp.
TGAAAGGTGATCCGAAGCAAGCTTATCGAAGGTAGCTCCTGAACAGCGTTTCTGAACCCATATGGTGCGTAAGAAATGCCGGGAAGTCCCGTTATAGACATAGAGATGATTTGTTATTATACCTTCAAATCATAAATAAAGGTGGTACCACGGTTCTTCGTCCTTTGCGTCGGAGGGCTTTTTTTTATTTATTTCTAAGTACAAGTAATCAGTCGAACCACCGTTAATTCAGTAAATCAAATAGAATAGGAGAAAATTCATGGAAAAGGAACTCGCAAAAACCTATAATCCCAAAGATATTGAGGATAAACTGTATCAAAAATGGCTGGATCACAAATACTTCCATGCCGAAGTAGATCGAAGTAAAAAACCCTTCACCATCGTGATTCCCCCACCAAACATCACGGGACAACTTCATATGGGTCATGCTTTGGATAATGCAATGCAGGATATCTTGATTCGTTTCAAGAGAATGCAGGGCTATAATGCCCTCTGGCAGCCTGGAACTGACCATGCCAGCATTGCTACAGAAGTAAAAATCATCGAGCAGCTCCGAAAGGAAGGAATCGAGAAAGAGGACCTTGGGAGAGAAGGCTTCTTAGATAGGGCGTGGCAGTGGAAAGAGGAATACGGTGGAAGAATCATTGAACAGTTAAAGAAGCTAGGTTCCTCCTGTGATTGGGATCGAGAGCGATTCACCATGGATGAGGGCTGTTCCGAGGCAGTGAATAAAGTGTTTGTTAAGCTCTATGAAGAGGGCTATATCTATAAAGGCTCCAGAATTATCAACTGGTGTCCGGTTTGTCAGACCTCCATCTCTGATGCAGAGGTTGAGCATGAGGAAAAGGCAGGTCATTTCTGGCATATCAAGTATCCGATTGCTGGAGAAGAAGGCTTTTTGGAGATTGCTACTACCAGACCGGAGACAATGCTGGGAGATACGGCAGTAGCGGTACATCCGGAGGATGAGAGATATCAGCATTTAATCGGTAAGAAGGTGATTCTACCAATCGTAAATAGAGAGATCCCGGTTGTAGCGGATACTTATGTAGATAAGGAATTCGGAACCGGTGTTGTTAAGATTACTCCGGCCCATGACCCGAATGACTTTGAGGTAGGTAAAAGACACAACCTTCCTGAGATCAATATCATGAATGATGATGCTACCATCAATGGGATTGGTGGTAAATACAGTGGTCTAGACCGTTATGAAGCCCGCAAAAAGATCGTTAAGGAACTGGAGGAGCTGGGACTTCTAGTTAAGGTAGAGGATCATGTTCATAATGTTGGTATCCATGATCGTTGTAACACTACGGTAGAGCCCCTAGTGAAGCAACAATGGTTTGTTAAGATGGAGGAACTGATTAAGCCTGCAGTAGAAGCAGTAAAATCCAAGGAAATTCAGATTATACCGGAGCGTTTTGAGAAAACCTACTTCAATTGGACCGATAATATTCGTGATTGGTGTATCTCAAGACAGCTTTGGTGGGGACATAGAATTCCGGCCTATTATTGCGATGGATGTGGTGAAATAATTATTTCTGAGGAAGAACCCTCCCGGTGCCCGAAGTGTGGAAGTACTCATTTAAGACAGGATGAGGATACACTAGATACCTGGTTTTCCTCCGCTCTGTGGCCATTTTCTACCTTGGGTTGGCCTGAGAAGACAGAGGATTTGGATTATTTCTATCCGACCGATGTGTTAGTAACTGGATATGATATCATCTTCTTCTGGGTTATCCGTATGATATTCTCCGGATATCACCATATGGGGGCAAAACCTTTCAGTAAGGTATTAATGCATGGTCTAGTTAGGGATTCGAATGGGCTTAAGATGAGTAAATCATTGGGCAACGGTATCGACCCTCTGGAAGTGATTGATAAATACGGTGCGGATGCACTTCGTTTCACCCTGATCACCAGCAATGCTCCTGGTAATGATATGCGTTTTTATTGGGAAAGAGTAGAAGCTAGCAGAAATTTTGCAAATAAGGTTTGGAATGCCTCCCGTTTCATTATGATGAACTTAGAGAAGGCAACCATTCCTGCAATCATCGATGGGAATCTTCTTACGGAAGCGGACCGTTGGATTATGTCTAAGGTAAATACTCTGGTAAAGGAAGTTACGGATAATCTTGAAACCTTCGAGCTGGGGGTTGCAGCCCAGAAGATTTATGACTTTATCTGGGAGGAATTCTGTGACTGGTATATCGAGATGGTGAAGCCCAGGTTATACAGTGATACCGATGAGACTAAGGCAGCCGCTCTTTGGACTCTGAAGTTTGTACTCACCACCTCCTTAAAATTACT
>CAYMLE010000135.1:0-7180 GCA_964391115.1 uncultured Herbinix sp.
AGTACTCCTTTTGAAAATAATCTAAATATCTAATATATTCATCAATTTGCTCTCTATAATCTGGAGCTTGTAAAAGTTTTTTTATGCGCAATAATTCTTCAATTTTTTCTTGTTTTTTAAATAATATGAATTCATTATAAGAGATGTCTTGATGTTCTTTTTGCGAACTAACAAAAGATCCACAGTCACAAGGAAGTCTATAATATACTTTACAATTTTTTTTCTGCTGATGAAACAAATGGTATCCATTTTCAGTTAATGTTGAATCACTACAGTTATCCTTAATAATAATTAAATTATATTGACACATAATCCCCCTTATTTATAATTAATATTTTGTTAACATTTATTACTATTTTATAGCTCATATGAACTACTCATAAAAATACTATCATATATTTAATTTGCATGCAAGGAGTATCATATTCTGTATAACAAACATCGGAATATTATCTTCATAAATCAAACGATATTAGGGGTAACCATATCTATTTATAGACGTTTGCTTTATAGATAGTCGGGTGCCGCTATGGTTGCCGCCATTGCAGATGGCCCCCTTCCTATAGGAGATATCTTATTAGCAGCTGTAACAGCATCAACTTTAATTGTTTTAGCAACTAATTGGAGTACTGTATCACCGCTTTGGAACAGTATAGTGCAAGCGTTTACAAATGCCTTTAGTACTTCTGTTAGCAATATCACTTCAGCATTTGGTGATATAAAAGCAGAAGCTGAAGTAAATTCTACTATATCAGCCCCATCTATCAGTTATTCAGGAAAACTTGTAACTGTAGCTGGCACCCAATATAATTGTTCTACTAGAGCTGATCAACTTACTGAGACTCAGAGAAAAAAAGGAACTTATTATGTAGCTGTTTTATGGCAAGGATATGTATGGGTCGATGCTACTAAACCATTCACTTCTGGATTCGCTAAAGCAATTATCTTAGGGAACAATTTTTATGTGGGTGTATGGGCAAATACTCGATCAGACGCAAGAGGTGTAGCTGGTGGTAACTTTGCTATATGGCATGATACACATGATTCATCAGAGGGCTATTTTTATCATTTTCATCATCGTCAATGGAGTAGTTCTCATGCATGGTATTTATATGATTATTAAAATTAAGAATTTTTAGGCAGTTTAGTATACCTCGTACTTGAAAATAATATAAACAATAACTAATGGCATGTCAAGGGATATTACAATCAGTAAAAAAAGTGATAGAATTTGAGGCAAACATAGTAAGTGCTGACTGGCCACCAATATGTGCAGGGCTTATTCATCAGCCTAAACGACCGAACATGAAAATCCATAAAACGGATTGTCATGTTGAACGCGAATAGTATGGCTGATTAAATAGTAGCAAAGAGTGGTTGACAAATCGATGCGTCAAATACTATGATTATTGTATTAATCACTTAATTAATAGGTATAGAAACCACGTAGAGAAATTAATGATATTTCTTTATGTGGTTTTTTTCTGCACTGGCAGATGTATCACAGATAATATAACAATTTCACTCTATGTAAGCTTGCTTGCATAGATGTTAGGCGATGGAGAAGGGAGCATAGAGTGATTATTCTGGTTATAAAACGTTTGTAGAATCTTATATGGTATTTTATAGAAGTAATTTCAACTATATGTTATAATACAGATTATTGATATGACAACTAATTCTTCTTTGATATTATAGTGTCATTGAAGGGATTTGATTTATCTTCCAATGAAGGATGGAATGGATATACCATGGCTCAAAAATCATATAATAACACATAAAAGTCATAAACTATGTGAATATGACTATTCAGAAAGGATCTCAACATAAAGTGAAAGACGGTATGGTGTTAGATGAAGTACTGGAGCAATATGGAATGAAAGACCTTTTCTACAAGCAAATCCGGCATAACGAAAACATGACATATTGTATTGAGGATCGTTATTTACTAAGAATAGATAAGGAAAAGCCAGGATGGTGCACTTTATATGAAAAAAGATGAAATACTAAAAACAAATAAAAGCTATTGGGATAATAACGCTGATCTTTGGTTTGGAACAACAGCCCTTCCAGAATATGGAGTGAAATTCGTGACTGAAGATGACTTACATCTCTTTGGCGATGTTTCTGGAAAAAAGATGTTAGAGATTTGTTGTGGAAGTGGCCATTCTTTAAAATACCACGGAGATCGTAATGCTGTTGAACTATGGGGAGTAGATATATCTCATAAGCAAATAGAAAATGCGGATGCATATTTGAAGGAGCATGGGTATACAGCTAAATTTATTTGTTCGCCAATGGAAGATGATCTAGGAATTCCAACTGATTATTTTGATTACGTCTATTCTATATATGGTATAGGATGGACAACCGACTTACTAGGGACATTTCGTAAGATCGCCTCTTATTTAAAAAAAGACGGAGTATTTATATTCAGCTGGCATCATACATTGAATTACTGTGTGGCATGGTCAATTAGCGATCGAAAAGATGTTATAGAAAATGACAGGCTTATTTTTAGTAAAAGCTATTTTGACGAGTCATATTTTGCCATGCCTGTTGATGGAGACGAAATAATATTATGTAACCGAAAAATATCTACCTACATTAACGCTTTAGCAGAAGCGGGATTTGTCATTGAACAAATGATTGAAGAGACAGATAAAGAAACAATGGAATCTATTGACGATGTTAGTAACAAAACGAAAAAAGCCAAGATGCTTCCTATTTCTTTTTGTATCAAAGCAAGAAAGTTATAATCTAAAAGTTATCCACTAGGATGAATGTTGCATATATTACATGGATGAAGGTAGATTTCACAGAAAGTAATATTAGTGAGAAGTCTGAGTGTCAAACGAAGGATATGGGAGGTGGGATGTATGGCAAACTGGATTAGCCACATGATGATCGCAGATAACTTATTAAGCAGAGGCCTGTGTTTGGACAAGGTTGGGTTCTGTGTTGGAAGCATTGCCCCTGATTGTAATGTAGAAAGTGAAAATTGGACAGTGTTTACCCCCTCTAGAGAAGTAACCCATTGGATGGATGGAAAAAGTAAGTTAACCGCTACTTACGATGAATTCTATCGTAAGTACATAAAGGATCAAACATGGATAGATATCTACAGCTCAGAAACCGGAGTAATATATGAATAAAGATTATACAGTAATCGTTTAGCAGCTATACACTTGCATGATAATAAGGGAAAAACGGACGAGCATAGCTGTCCGTTTTCTGGAACAATGGACTGGAAAAACATAATGCATAAGATAAAAGAATCATCCTATAAGGGGAGCTTGACGCTAGAAACAGAGTATCGAAGTATCGAGAATGTTAATCACCTCCAAGACTTTCTAGCTACTTCATATAGAAGTGGTTTAGAGCTTGGAAAACTTTTATTTTAATGCTTCTTTAGATTAATTATTTTCTTTTTGTGTATTAGTGGGGGTATAAGGATGGATATATCAAAATCAATTCATTTTCTTTTGGAACATGCAGGACCGGTTATTCAATATCGACTCCGAAAAGATATTCTAAATAATCTTTCTCCGTGCGAAGAAGAAACTCTTCTCGAACAGATCTATGAAACACCACATTTTAAGTTACTACAGACCTATATTAAGCCTAATGGCTACATAGGAAGCGGTATGCATAGTTGGGATAACTGGCGTGGGGTCAAGCTTCATGAAACAACCTTGCAGGATGGTGAGGCTGCGGCGAGGTTGCTGTCATATTATGCCATTCCCAAAACGCATCCATTTATAGTGAATTATGTTGCGGCCATGAGAGACGAAGATATTTTACGTAAGGAGTTTTCTTATATCCCACCTGAGATTCCACGCTTTGAGCATAGATTTGACGGGCTGAACAACGGCAATTGCCTTATGTCGTTACTATATGCGATGCAGGCTATGCTTGGCTATGGAGATGATTTTGACGATCTGCGAGAATTTCAACAAATTTCATTAAAGGGCTTCCGTCGCATACTCGATATATTATCCCTCGATGAGATTACAAAGATCCGTTCAAATACAAAAAGACCTTATAATTATCCTTACATCGATTCGGATGAATATTTTCCTGATTCCTATACACTTACCATGTTAGCTTATACACAAAGCATATTATCGTTCCTTTTTGCTCGATTACCGTATTCAAGATCGCTTCTTATAGGTACTATATAGGAGGAGCATATGTTAGTAGAGAACAACCATTTATACTTGAGGGAGCTGAATTATGAAACAATTAGGATTGACTTTTGTCGGAATTTTTATATGGGTGTTAATTTTAACTGGTTGTAGTGTTTCGGATCCTTCGGAGCATGAACCGTCGATGACACCTACTATTTCACCAATTTCCGAATCAACCAACATAGGAACAGAATACATAAAGCTTTTGCCGCAAGAAGCCCAGGCTATGATGTCTGAGGATGTAATTATTCTCGATGTTCGCACAGAGGAGGAATATGACGAGGGACATATTCCAGATGCAATTTTATTGCCGAACTATGAAATCCAAGATAAGGCGGAAACCGTTATAGCTGACAAAAAAGCAACCATACTTGTGTATTGCCGGACTGGTAGAAGAAGCGAGAATGCATCCAAAGAGCTTATAAATATGGGTTATGAAAAGGTATATGATATTGGTGGCATAGTAGATTGGACAGGGGAGATTGTAGGACACTGGCTTTATCCTTCCTACTACAACTATTTTGGAGGTGCATTGCCAGCGGATATTTATACTTCGATAGAATTTACAACGACTAAAAAAATTAATAATCAAATGCCGGAGTTTACATATCATCTTATAGGTAATAAGGTCGAACGTTATGGGGTGTCAAGTGATGAAACCAAGTATTACATAATATATGATGAGAATCAGATAGAACGCATAACCATAACAGACGACAAAGGTGCTTTGATACAGATAATAGATAACATAATCACGGGAAATCCGGCTTCTGAAGGAGAGATGTACGGCCTTTCCTTTGAGGATTGGAATTTCGATGGATTCATAGATATTGGTCTCTGGTCTTATCCTGGCGGGTCTATGCGCAATGACCCTCATTATTACTGGCTGTGGGATAATAGCTTGGGACAGTTTGTAGTGAATAGTGAGCTGATGGAAATCAGTGATTATAATTCTGTTTCAGTTAATTACGAGGAGAAAAGACTAGAAGTCAGTAAATCCCTCGGCAATTTTGGTTATATGACCCAGCATTTTGAATATCTAGATCATAAATTTGCTTTGGTATATTCCTATACCCTAGAGATACTACCATCCCCTGAGGAAGATGACAAGGATATCAGGCACATAATTGTTGAAGAGTTGATTGATGGTGAAGTGATAGTGACTGAGGAATATTATGAAGATTTAGAGTAGTTGTTCTTTAATTAATCAGTACTTGGGGGTAAATTCCATGAAGAAAACGGTTACAAAACCGAGAAATGGTATAGTGATAGGCAATGTAATAACAGTTTTTAAAGCACTGTTTAGGGCGCTAATGGAATATGCAATTGTACTTTATAAGGAGAATAAAAATGGTTTATTTAAATTCCTTCACATTCCCAAATGCTGATACAGAGTTTGATTTTATACTAAGCATTAAGAGAACGTGTTATGACTCGTTTTATCCATTTAAGATACTATCTAGTCATGATCTTGATAGACTTGATTTTGATACAGTTACCATATTATATGGTGGAAATGGTTCGGGGAAATCTACGGCACTGAACGTCATTGCAGAAAAGGCAGGAATACGCCGTGATTCAGTTTATAACAAATCTAATTTTTTCCCTGATTATGTTAAACTGTGCAGCATGAATACGGAAGAGGATCTTCCAGAGAACAGCAGAATCATCACGAGCGATGACGTATTTGATTATATGTTGAATATCCGTAACTTAAACGAAGGTATCGACTTGAAGAGAGATAAGATCTTTAATGAATATTTGGAAGCGAAATACTCCCAATTTCAGATGAAATCAATTTCCGACTATGAACAGTTAAAGAAAGTGAATAAAGCCAGAAGTAAAACCCAATCACGTTTTGTTAGAAGTGAATTAATAGACAATGTGCGTGAATACTCCAATGGGGAAAGTGCATATCTTTATTTTACTGAAAAGATAGGAGAAAATGGACTTTATTTATTAGATGAGCCAGAAAATAGCCTTTCTCCAAAACGTCAAATGGAGCTTATGAAGTTCATTGAGGAGTCAGCACGATTTTTTGGATGCCAGTTTATTATATCAACCCATTCGCCGTTTTTACTTGCTATGAGAGGGGCTAGAATATATAATCTCGACCAGAATCCTGTCGAGATTGAACGTTGGACAGAGTTGGAAAATGTCCGTACCTATTATGATTTTTTTAAACATCATGCTGATGAGTTTTAATTAATCAAACATAAATAAATTTATTAACAAGGGGTATAAAGATTAATGGAATATTTGTTTGAAAGCAAACACTTAAGATTTAGACGTTTTGAACTATCGGATGCAGTTAAATTATATGAAAATCATTTGGAAGATGAGATGACACAATGGATTCCAAATGAAAGTTATGAGGATATACCTGAAGCACAAGGTGCAATTAATTTTCATATGGATTGTGTAAATAAAAGACAATTACCATATGTATTAGCTATAGAATTAAAGGAAAATGGTTTGTTAATTCGTTGGATAACTCAAAAGATTCCTAAATCCGGGAAGATTCTTGATCTTGGTTGTGGCCCTGGTTTGTATGCCTCAATATTAGCAAAGAAAGGTTCATTTCAAAAGTTAAATGTTATGATGGAAAAAGTATCAAATACACTGGAGGCTTAATATGATAGTGATGAAAAAAGACAAGGAAAAAACTCCTTATAGTTTACTCAGTAATATCAGATACATATATACGATTTTATTTCATAACAGGCCTATCATGTGGTTCAGTGTGATAGCAACGATTATCCTAAGTGTCACGTTACCTCTCATCAGTAATTTCATCCCAGCAGCAGCCGTAGACAGTATCATAAAACAAAATAATGCTATGGGGTTTGTGACTCGAATGGTTTTAATTTTAATGACTTTTGGATTATTAACCTTTCTGCAAAAATATATCTCTACTTGGAGTGATTTCTATATCGATCAAACACAAAATAAAGATTTTCTGTTAAAACTGGTTTTAAAGAGCTTGAAAA
>CAYMLE010000136.1:0-7151 GCA_964391115.1 uncultured Herbinix sp.
GTAGCTTATCTTCCTAGATCTATAATGTTCTGGATTAGACCCTTACACTTACCACATGCTTCGCCAGTTTCCTCATTTACGCCTGTTCCAGCACCTGTTATTTCTCCAACCTTCTCTACCGTATCTGCTCCATTTTTAACTGCCTGAACGACTGTTTCTAACGAAACCTTCTTACAACCACATACAGAGGAAAGAATATTATTTAATTCACTTTTACACCCTTCACATTCTGTACATACTCCTGTAAGCTTAACTAACTCATCTATAGTTCTAGCACCAGAAGTCATTGCCTTTCTGATTGATAAATAATCAACATTATTTACTGTACATATAACTTTGTTTTTTGCCATCTTATTATGTCTCCTTCATATGAATTAATAATTCCAGTATATCATCTACGATGAAATATTATCAAGCCCATAGTACCTTTTCACTCAATTTCCTGAAGGATTATATCGCTTTTGTATTCCAGAATATCACCCGGTTGACATGTTAAAGCCTCACATATTGCCTCCAAAGTTGAAAACCGAATCGCTTTAGCCTTTCCATTTTTTAAAATGGAAAGGTTGGCCATTGTTATGCCAACTTTCTCTGTTAGTTCTGTTACGCTCATTTTTCTTTTTGCTAGCATTACATCGATATTAATTACAATCCCCATAGTCTCACCTCACACCGTTAGATCGTTTTCTGATTTCAAGTCAATAGCATCTTGTAAAAGCCTTTGAAGAACTGCACTAAAGACTGCAATCACCATTGATGCAAAGATCGGAACCAATCCAACTATTACGAGTCCTGGAGCATCATCTTTTTCTGCGACGAAATAAACAAACGGCATCATTACAACATACAAAGTACTGAATGCGATGGCGCAATATTTTATATTATTTATAGCGTTGACAGAGATTTGCGAAAACGCCTTGTTCTTATCAATATAGCACAAAAGCTGATTTGCCTTGAATAATGCAAGGTAAAACGGTATGGATGATACATACATACCAATTAAAATAGGATATAGTATATTGGCATAATCTGGATTTACAGGGTTACGAGCTAACCAAGGCACCCCGTATATGCTCAATGCAAGGACAGGTAACATAATAATAAATAAAGCAATTTTTAAAATAACGGTTGAGTATCGTTTCATAATAGCACCTCTCAATATGATATGTTTGATATATTTATGGTTTTAGCATATCACATTTTTTATCGTTTTTCAATAAATATTTATTATTATTTAATATGTATTCGTTGAATCGCTTCTTTCCATGTAATTATTTGATTCTTTGAAAGACGAGATGCCACTTTAAAAAAAGCGACCTCCAATCGTTAGATTATAGGTCTAACAAGTGGAGGCCGCTTCAAGATAGAACATACATTTTATACATACTATTTTAACCTATATCGCTTTCACTTGAGATTTTTTAACTTCATATCCAAGTGCTGTGATAGCATTTTCAACATCCTTCAATGTTATTTTTGCAGAATCGAAATCTAATTTTACTTTACCTGAATTAAAGAGTACCTTTACACTTTCCTTATCTACTCCTCCTAAAGATTTTACTGCGTTATCAATCTTTTGGATACAAGATGGACACGTTAATGCTTCTAATTGAATCGTTGCTTTTTGCATCATTCATCTCTCCTTTTATTCATTATTTTTTTAGGTAATTGCATAACTTTAACATTATTTGTTTCTTGATTTGTACCGGAGAAGTCTCATACCGTTTAATATTACAACTAAGATACTTGCTTCGTGTACCAACATTCCAATCGACATATTCATCCATTCACTGAAGAATACACTGGCTAGCAGCACCAATACAACTCCTATTGCAATTATAATGTTTTGTAGCATATTATTAGCGGTTGCTTTTGCTAAGCCGAGTGCATGGGGCAAGCGACTGAAGTCTGAATTCATTAAGACAACATCGGAAGTCTCAATAGCGACATCGGTACCACTTCCCATAGCAATTCCGATATCAGCCAGAGCCAAGGAAGGACTATCGTTTACTCCATCTCCAACAAATGCAACGATTTGACCCTCCCCTTGTAACTGGGCAATATAGGCTGATTTATCTTCCGGTAACATGTGTCCATGTGCTTCGGTAAGACCCAGCTCTCGTGCTACTAAATCTACCGTTCCCTGGTTATCACCGGAAAGCACGATAAGATTTTTTACACCTAATTTTTTTAGTTTCTGAAGATCCTCTTTTACACCCGGTCGAATTTGATCTCGAATTCCCATTAGCATTTTTAACTCGGAATCAACCGATGTAAGAACGAGTGAATTACCGTTTTGTTCAAACCTTGCAATATCTTCCCGCACTTTTTCATTTATAGTAACTTGTTCTTGCTCCATCAGAGACACATTACCAACGGCAACTCTATGACCATCTACAATGGCGATTATGCCTCCACCTTTTACAACATCGGTATGTTCAACGGAATATGATATTGTGTCACCAATATACTCGACAACGGCTTTCGCTAAAGGATGGTCTGATTCATGTTCAACGCTGGCAAGGTAGCTGAATACGTTCTCCTTATCGTATGTATAAAATTCCGTGTCCGCTACTTTAGGATTACCGATTGTTAATGTGCCTGTTTTGTCAAAGACTACTGCATCAACCTTACTAAAATACTGTATGACTTCACTACCTTTTAGAAGTACACCATATCGTGCTCCATTACCAATTCCGGCAACATTTGATACAGGTACGCCAATCACCAATGCTCCAGGGCATCCTAATACCAAGATTGTAATGGCAAGTTCAATATCTCTTGAAAACAACCAAACAATGATTGATAGGAGTAAAACAGCCGGGGTATAGTATTTCGAGAAGCGATCAATGAAACGTTCTGCTTCCGATTTCGAATCCTGTGCTTCTTCCACTAGCTCAATAATTCTGCCAAAGGTAGTATCCTCACCTACACGATCTGCAACAATTTGTATGGTACCGTTTTCTAAAATTGATCCAGCATACACTCCAGAATCTACTTTTTTAGTTACCGGGACAGATTCACCGGTAATACTGGCCTCATTAATATAGCCTTCTCCAGATAATACAGTTCCATCAACTGGGACTTTTGCGCCGGTTTTAACAAGTAAAATGTCACCTACATCAACCTCATCTACTTCAACTTCCTCAAATTCGCCATGATCCATTTGTTTCAACGCACTTTCCGGCGCCATTTCAGTTAACTCTTTAATAGCAGATCGTGTCTTATTCAAGGTACGTTGCTCAAGATAAGCTCCGAATAAGAATAAGAAGGTAACAATCGCCGCTTCCTCATAGTTATTGATTACAAATGCCCCAGTAACTGCAATCGTAACTAGTACATCGATACTGATTACTTTGACCTTTAAAGCCTGATAGGCTTGGATCGCAATGGGTGCAACTCCTAAAACAGATGCAACAATCAATCCCCAATGAAATACATCTACGTTATTAAAGCCTAGTTTACTAGCAAAGGCTAGGGTGATTAAAAACCCACTGATTAATGTGATATGATTTTTCTTTCTTAATATATATCTCTGCATCTTATCATCACCTCTTTCATTTAACTAACTTCGCTATGTTCTTCATACTATAGCATTATTTTGAATATTTACAATTGATCCCTATCAAGTTATTGGATTTTACGATTTCTTATGAAAACCCATCCAACTTACGATCTAGATTTATTTCCAAACCCAGATACATTAGATGACTTTCACTAAGCTTGATATGCTTTATCTACTTCTTCTAACATATTGTAAACAGCTTCATAGCTTTCACATACATCCTCAGGAACAAGGTAGTTGCTTGTAACTATACGTAGCTTAGCAAGTTCTTCGCTTAATTCGGGCTTTTTGGATCCTGCTTCTTTGGTTTTCAGATTAATTTCATCAAATAGCTTACGCACCTCATAAAATTCCGGGTGATTCTCCCCATGAACTCGTGCTACAATTGGTACGTATTGAGCCAATCTTTTAAAATAGCTTTTCTTTACTTCATTAAATTGTTTTGACATATTATCTCCCTCTTTCTTTGATCTTTATTGTTTATTGTGATTTCATTCTACCAAGTAGTTCAATAAAATAAATTGACCAATATCAAGAATTGTTAAGTTTTTAAATTATTTTTTAAAATAAACGCAAAATAAATCTGGTTTGTTTGATATCCTTGCAAAACAAAAATGAACCCGTTCAAGATACAATATCTGTATCTGAAACGAGTTCATTTATATAAATCAATTTTCTAAAATGCGAATAGCAAATTCAAGTTATGCGTCTGAACCTATAAGATCGGTACTTTTTTTATCATGTACATTCTTAATGATTGCCTCAGTAGGTGAAATGAAAACTACCACATCGCCATCCTGATGTAGCATCGTATCATTCATTAACTTATCTGCTACCTGATCACTTACATGATTTCCTGTAATGAGCATAATAATCTCTTTCTCAGGCTGTAATTCAAAGTTTATAATCGGTATCATAAGCTTTCCATACTCACCAGTACCTCTACCATGTATTATAGTAGCTCCGGCAGCGCCTGATTGGCGTGCTACATCAACAACCTTGTCAGCATAGCCTCTGTTTACAACAACCATAATACAATTGTGTAATATAGCATGCTCCTGAACCAAGGATGGAGTTAGATTCGTCTGTTCTTCAATAATCGAGCTATCCGGATATTCCACTCTCTTATGCTTAAAGGCCGTACCAAGAATCATAATGGATAAAACGGGAGCCATGGCTACCATCGCTATGACACCAAACCCGTCCACCAATACATTCGCTGATTCTACAACATCCGCCGCACCCTGTGCAAAAGCAAGAACAAAGGTAGCTGTCATGGGACCGGATGCAACTCCACCTGCATCGAAAGCAATTCCGACAAACACTGGCTCAACTCGATAGGATAGTATGATCGCTAAGATAAACCCTGGAACTATAAAATACCACAGCTTAACATCAGGCACTAAAATCCTTACCATTGAAAGAGCGATTGCTATCGCAACACCTAAGGATAGAGTCATCCGAATCAGTTTAATTGGTATATGTCCACCAGTAACTTCTTCAATCTGTTCACCTAATACATGAACTGCTGGTTCAACAAGAACCACGATCAGACCTATTCCAAAGGCTACGATTATTAGAAGCCAGTTATTCGTCTTAGCAAGCTCCATACCAATAATTCGACCCATATCCATAAAACCAGAGTTGACACCAGTTAGGAATAAGACAAGTCCTAACAATGTAAGGGTTAGTCCATAAATAATTCCAGATAGGTCACTCTTTTTTATTTTAAATTTGACAAAATTATAAAATAAGAATAAGACAACGATAGGTAAAAGAGCCAGTAAGGATTCCACAAAAATATGAGGTATCGCATTAAATATGGGAGCGAATACTCCTTCTGCAGCAACGAATTCTGGTATCTCTCCTTGTATGTTTTTCTGCCCTGTTAAAATCGAAAGGAGCATTATGGCCAGGATCGGACCGGCACTCATTATCCCAACTAGTCCAAATGAATTCTCTTCTGATTGTTTACCTCCCGTTACTCTAGACATTCCAAGAGATATTGCAAGAACGAATGGTGTGGTAAGAGCTCCTGTTGTTGCTCCTGAGGCGTCAAAGGAAATAGCAAAAAACTCTTCTGACACAAAAATGGCCAAAATAAAAATAATTGCATAAGTAATCGTCATAAATACATTTAATGGCTTTTTGCGTAACAATCGAAATATACCCAATGAAATCATGATTCCTACACCCATAGATACAATATATACAATGGGGGTTGCTCCTAAACTTCCACCGGAGGCATCCTCAATCTGAGAGCCAAGTATAAGCAAATCTGGTTCCGCAACAGTGATTAAAAAACCTAATATGAAACTTAGAAATGCAATCTTATAAATTGACTTTGAAGTAGCTACTTCCCTAGACATATACTCACCTATCGGGTTCATAGATAAATCCACACCCCATAAGAAGATAGACAAACCAAATAAAAGTAGTAAGCCACCAACAATAAAACGTAATATCACGTCGGTTTCTACATCAATTACTGTGAAACAAAGCAACAAGACTAGCAAGACAACGGGAAGTAAGGTTTGAGCTACCTCTTTTGTTTTTTCATAAAGTAGATTCATGCCGTTACCCCCTTGCGTTCCTCAGATCTATTCTCAAACAGACCACTGGTCTTGATTACAGGAAGTATAAAGATTATTCCATTGCCAGCTTTCTCAACCTCTAGGTCGGATGCAATCCTCTCTCGAATGGGCGTGACCTTATCTTTTGTTGTAATAATCATCACGATATCTTTTTGAGGCTCTATAACCAATGGAAAATAGAAATCGGTAGGTGTACCGGCTCCACGACCATGAATGATGGTTCCACCTCTTGCTCCTGCAGCTCTTGCTGCTTTTATACAATCTCTACTACGTCCCTTATCTATAATGGTGATAATGCAATAGTGTGATGGTTTTTTTCTCTTCGGAGTTTTTTCTTGTACCTGCTCAGGTGTTTTTGCTTGCCAACGGCTGAATGGAATTGTAAAAGCAATCCCTTTATTTCTCTTCGTAAATTTCAAATTTTGATTTACAATTTTGTGTAATTGATTACAGAGTTTTTCTGATGCTGAAATCATCAGAATTTCTTTGTGTGATTCTGTTAAACCTAGCTTCTCCATAAGTTTAGACTGTATTGTTCCGGTACCTAAAAAGATTGTACCTCCCGTTGCACCACATTCCTTTGCTTGGTGTAATATAGCATTGGCCCTACCTCTGTTTACGATACTAAAAAATAACATATCCATGGTTATCACTTCCTTTTCTATTTATTTGGTTATAAGATGAGAATTTTGATTTATTTTTTCAGTTTATTGAATTAATACTAATAATCATGCAATGAATAACATCTACAGACAAACAGATATTTAAAGACGATATTGTTCGCTAAAATACGAAGTAATCTATTATTTGAGCTGTCAACCGTTTAATTGTATCATATTTTAACCATTCAAACAATTACATTTTAGTAAAATTTATATAAACTCACAAAATTAGATTATATATGAATGATATTAGAAAGTTACTCGATATATACAAACATACAAGTTTATACAACTTTAAACATATACTGTAAGAACCAATAATTTTTTTGG
>CAYMLE010000137.1:0-7124 GCA_964391115.1 uncultured Herbinix sp.
GCTATTCTTACCATGAACTCCACCGACCAAATACTGCAAAGCAGAGGTACTGAAGATATCAGAGAGCTCTTTAAAATGATACGGACGGTAAAGCCATATATGATATTCAGTATAGGAAATGGAAGTATAATAGCTGACCTCTGTGGTCAACTAGTTCCTCAGGCCTCCATCGGTGTGGCCTTTTCGCAACTAGCTACATCAAAAGCTTTGTTCTCTGTTATCGGAAGAAAGATTAGGGAAGAAGAATGGGATAAACTGTATATAGAAGGTTACAGCAAGGAAAGTATTATTGAAAGTACCTTTACCTTTGAATTAAGCAAGAAGAAAACCATGTTTCGACGAGCAGATTTTAATCTTCCGGAAAAAGCTTTTCTGTTGGTGGTGGTAGGCATTCGACTGGATTCAGAAGTTGATGATGATTTCTTTGAAATGCTACAAAAAACATACCCATGGGGAACTCATGTGGTATTTGCCGGGAACTTTAGTCGGTATGAAGAATTTTGTAATAGGCACTGCGATCTAAAGGAACATTCAACTTTTATAGGATATTGCAATGATATATTAGCCCTGATGGAGCTCTGTGATCTGTATATTAATCCCAGACGGCTGGGTGGTGGCTTTTCCATAATTGAAGCATTCCATGAAAGCGTTCCCGGTGTAACCATAAATACTGGTGATGTAGCCGTCGCGGCAGGGGAGGAATTCTGTGTAAGGGATTATGACGAGATGACTGAGGTGATTTCTCGATATATAAAGGACCGGGAATTCTACAATCAGATGGTTCAGAAGGGTAAAGAGAGAGAAATGGTAGTAACAGATTCTCCTAAGGCAATGCAGGAGATTTTAGATAAGATACAAAGTAGTCCAATATTTTTCTAATCATGGAGGAGGATGAAAATGTTAGAAGTAAAACACACTTACGATGACTTATTTATATTTGAGATGGCTAACAGTCATCAAGGAAACGTGGAACATGGGATTGATATAATCCAAGCCATGAGTAGAATTGCCAGAAAGTATAATGTAAAGGCGGCAGTTAAGTTACAGTTCCGTAATTTAGAGAATTTCATCCATCCGGATTTTAAGGATCGAACTGATGTTAACCATATCCCAAGGTTCATGAGTACGAGACTGAGTTATGAGGAATTTGCCCGAATGGTAGATGCTATTCATGAGGAAGGGCTGATTGCTATGAGCACTCCCTTTGATGAGGATGGCGTGGACTGGTGCATGGATATGGGTGTTGATATTATTAAAGTAGCCAGCTGTAGTGCCATGGATTGGCCTCTTCTAACTAAGATTTCACAGACCCATAAGCCGATTATAATATCTACAGGGGGAAAAACAATCTCTGATATTGATAAAATATATAATTTCTTTACCCATAGAAAATGTGAGTTTGCTTTTCTACACTGCGTTGCAGAATATCCTGCCCCCATGGAACGGATACAGCTGGATTTTATAACTCGGATGATACGTCGATATCCTGAGGTCACCATTGGTTACTCCGGACATGAGAATCCTGAGGATAATATCGTACCGATGCTAGCTACAGCCAAGGGAGCTAGAATTATGGAGCGTCATGTTGGACTTCCGACAGAAACAATCACCTTAAATAGTTATTCAATGAATCCAGAACAGGCAGATAAATGGGTTAAGGCAGTTCAGGATGCGAAGCAGATATGTATGACAAAGAAGGAAGATACAAAATACATCAGCCAGGATGAAATTGATTCACTGCGATCTCTGATGAGAGGTGTATATCTAAGGAGAGCGGTAAATCAAGGGGAACCTATCATGAGAGAAGATGTATTCTTTGCCATGCCTTGTGGGGATAAGCAGATGAATAGCGGCGATTTCTCAGAGGGTATGATTGCCAGTCGAAACTACATAGTCAATGAAGCTTTAGTTGAAAAAAGGGTTGTGACGGATATTGGTTTGGTTCGTAGCGTTGTTCATGATGCTAAGGGTATGCTTTATGAAGCAGGTATTGCGCTTGGCGATAGCTTTGAAGTGGAATTGTCTCATCATTATGGAATGAAACATTTTCGTCAGACCGGTGCAATCATTATCAGCATCATCAACCGTGAATATTGCAAGAAGCTCTTAGTGATTCTACCTGGTCAGAAGCATCCGATACATATGCATAAGGAAAAGGAAGAAACCTTCCAATTGCTATACGGTGACCTACAGATTAATATTGAGGGTAACGACCGTTCCTTAAAGCCAGGAGATATACAAACCGTTCTTAGGGAAGAAAAACACTCTTTTACTTCTATAAAAGGGGCGATTTTCGAGGAGATTTCAACAACTCACATAAAAAATGATTCCTACTATGAGGATCCGATTGTAAGAGCGTTGGATCCGATTGAGAGAAAGACCATATTAAAAAAGTGGTAAACTAATTGTTTTGCTGTTTCGTGTTATTGGGTTGCAGATATGTGAAGAATCATGTGGGAAATAAGAAGAAAAAGAACATATGGGGTAAGATGGATGAAAAATATATGGAGAGAAATTAAATATTGGAGTCAGCTACTTTTAATGCCCATATATGGTTTATCCTATCTTTTCCCAAGAAATAAGGAGATATGGGTGTTCGGCAGTACCTTTGGAAGACGTTTTGCTGACAGCCCCAAATACCTTTATCTATATATCAATCATAATAAAACAGATACAGTAAGGCCCATATGGATATCGAAAAAGAAGGAACTTGTATCCTTTCTCCAGAAGAATAGACTGGAAGCTTATTATCTCTATAGTTTGAAAGGGATATGGTACTCCCTTAGGGCGAAGGTTTATCTATATGATAATTACTCGAAGGATATCTGTTACACACTTTCCGGCGGTGCAAAGAAGATAAATCTTTGGCATGGAATCCCCTTGAAGAAGATACAAAAGGATAATCGTTTTGATCGTTTCCGTAATCCAAAAAATTTTAGAGCAAAGTTATATGGAATTCCCAGGAGGATATCGGATGAGAAGCCATCGGATTATGTGCTGTCTACTTCCGCATATTTAGCACCGATCTTTTCTTCGGCTTTTCATACAAAAAGAGTATTAATTAGTGGATATCCAAGGAATGACTGTATGGTAGATAATAACATAAAAGTTGTTTCGACGAAGCAAGAAAGGGTAACCTTAGATTGCATTGAACGGTGGAAAGTAGATAAAAAGATAGCCCTTTATATGCCCACATTCCGAGATAGTGAGCAAATGTTTTTTGAAGTGATGAATGTGAAACAATTTCAATTGTTTTTAGCTCGTGAAAAGATAGTATTTATAGTTAAGCTTCATCCGAAATCAAAGCTTAACCATGAATTTTCTAAACTGCAGGGTGAAAACATCTATATCATGGACCAAGAGGAGGATCCATATCCCTTATTAATTCATATGGATTTTCTTGTTACAGACTACTCCTCAATATATTTTGACTTTTTATTAACAGGAAAGCCTATTATATTTTTCCCTTATGATTTATCTGAATATCTAAAAGCTTCTCGGGAGATGTATTTTGATTATCATGAATTTACTCCAGGGCGGAAGGTTTATAATGGTGACGAAATGGAAAAAGCCTTGTTAGAAGAGGATTGTTATATTGAAGACAGATGTAGGATACGGGATAAGGTTTTTAATTTAGATCGTTGTAATACCGGTAGTGAGAGTTTGTTTCGGGAGATAAATAAATTGCTCTATAAGGAGGGGAAATAGTATGAATACAGTTTTAATTTTTGCTGGTGGAGTTGGAACAAGAATGAAGAGTAATACGACTCCAAAGCAATTCCTGAAATTGCATGGAAAAGATATTATTATACATACCCTAGAGCATTTTGAACATCATCCAGAAATAGATGCTATTGTTGTTGTCTGTATTGCTTCTTGGATTCCATATCTGAAAGGATTACTATGTCAATACTCCATAACAAAGGTGAAATGGGTTGTTGAGGGTGGAACTACAGGACAGGAATCAATTTATAATGGACTGAAGGTTTTGAAAAACCAATGTCCTGAAGATTCAATCGTCTTAATACATGATGGTGTAAGGCCTCTAATCAATGAAAAAGTAATTTCAGATAATATCTCTTGTGTGAAAGAAAATGGCTCTGCTATTACCGTGGCTCCTTCCGTAGAGACAGTAATTACGGTGAATGATGAAGGAAATATTGATAGTATCAATGATCGAAGTAAAAGTATGTTAGCAAAGGCTCCTCAAACCTTTTATTTAAGAGATATAGTACAAGCTCATGAGAATGCAATCTCAGAAAAACGTTTTGAGTTTATTGATTCTGCATCGATAATGAGTCATTATGGTTTTTCGCTTAAGACGGTAGAAGGACCTTATGAAAACATAAAAATTACAACACCTTCAGATTATTACATATTCCGTGCGATTAGTGAAGCGCGGGAAAACTCACAGATATTTGGGATATAACTAAAGGTAGGAACAAATCAATGATATCGATAACAAAGGAATGGTTGTGATATTTATGGTAGGTAATGGGACAGAGATTTTTCAAAATGATTATGTGCTTGAGGAAGATATCATCAAAGCTACAGATAGCAATATTCCGTTAGATCAATTAGACAATCATACGGTACTCATCACTGGAGCTACTGGCCTTATTGGATCCCAATTGGTGAAGTTATTACTATATTGTAATGAGCATAAGAAGATGAATATCCGAATTCTTGCTCCAGTGAGGGATGTTCAGAAAGCGGGCAGAGTACTGGGGGATTTGGTAAGAAGTAGTCAGATCGAAATTTTTCAACATAATATATTATCTGAATTCAATATATCGGAGCCAGTGGATTATATCATTCATGGAGCTAGTATGACGAGTTCCAAGGCGTTTGTAGAATATCCTGTAGAAACGATTAAGACAGCTGTAATTGGAAGTATGAATCTTCTAGAATTAGCCAAGCTGAAGATGGTGAAAGGCTTTGTCTATTTATCATCTTTAGAAATCTATGGAGTGCCAGGTCACGAAAAAACAGAAATCAACGAGACGGATTATGGATATATTGATCCTATGAACGTAAGGAGTAGTTATTCTGAAAGTAAACGTATGGTGGAGTGTATGTGTGTATCATATGGAAGTGAGTATGGTATACCGGTTAAGATAGCGAGACTATCACAAACATTTGGTGCTGGTGTAGAATACAATGATAGCCGGGTATTTGCACAATTTGCCAGATGTGTTATTGAGAGAAAAAATATTGTGTTGCATACGAAGGGCGATACAATTAGAAACTACTGCTATACCCGGGATGCTATCCGGGCTCTCATATATATATTGGTGAGAGGGAAAGCTGGTGAAGCCTATAATGTGGCTAATGAATCGACAACTATATCAATTCGGGACATGGCGCAACTACTTATTAATCAGTATCCGGATTGTGGTATTGAACTGATGTATGAAATAGACGAGGAACAAAAACATGGATATAATCCTACGGTAAAGATTAAGCTTGATACAAATAAGCTACAAGCACTTGGATGGAAGGCGGAAGTAACTTTGAGTGAGATGTTTGATCGGATGATACAGAGTATGAGAATAAACCATGACAAATAGAAAATAGTATAAGCTACAAATGACGGGGGAGTTCTATGAGGAAAGAAAATCACCTTGATTATATGCGTATTAGGTGCCTCTTTTATCTATTTCGAATATTACCGATTAAGAAAAACAAGGTAGTGTTCAGCAATTATGTAGGGAAAGGCTATGGCTGTAATCCTAAGTATATTGCGGAAGAGATAATCAGGCAGAAGAAGGATTGGGATCTGGTATGGCTGACCGATTTTATGGATGCTCCCTTTCCGAAGGAAGTTAGAACAGTAAAGTATGAGTCTCTGAAAGCAATCTATGAATTAGCTACGGCTAAGGTTTGGGTTGATAACCAGAGAAAGCTACCACATTACAGAAAGAGGTGGTCTCAGTACTTTATTGAAACATGGCATGGTGGAGGCGGCCCTATGAAGAAAATAGGGGCAGATAATCCCCGTAACTTTGATAATAAGCCCTATGCCAAGACATCAAAGCATATGGATAAGATTGTTGATGTTATGATTTCTAATAGTGTATGTTGTACGAGAATCTATCGCAGTGCTTTTTTGTATACAGGTGAAATAATGGAGTGTGGATATCCAAGAAATGATATTTTAGTAAAGAATTGGATTGCATTTAAGCCAAAAGTATACGAATACTTTGGATTACCCACAGAGAAAAAGATTGTTTTATATGCGCCGACATATCGTAATAAAAGAGATTTGAGTCATTATAAGATCGACGTGGAGCTTCTTCAGCAGGCATTAGAAAAACGTTTTTCTGGATCATGGGTATTGTTGGTAAGATTGCATCCTACCATGTTGAGACAGGCTGATGAATTGTTTTATGGAGAGAATGTTATAAATGCTACGGGATATGACGATGTACAGGAGCTTTTAGCTGGAGCTGATGTTTTAATCTCAGATTATTCCAGTGTAATCAGTGAATTTGCCTTAACAGGAAAACCTGTATTTTTATTTGCTACAGATGTTTCTGAATATGCAGATGAACGAGATTTTTATGTTGACTATCATACGCTTCCTTTTCCGATTGCTGAAAACAATGAAAAACTGGTTGATCAAATATTAAAATTTGAAAAGGATGAATATCAGAAAAACGTGAATCAATACCTTGTTGATGTAGGAATGAATGAAACGGGTGTTGCGGCAAGTCAAATAGTGCGAAGAATAGAAGAGTGGATAACACTTTAATAGTACTGGATAGATAAAAAATTAAACATACAAGGGTGGAATAAAGATATCATGAAAATTCTTATGGTTGGCCTTAAAAATGGTGAAAATCTTGGAGATGTCATTATTAATGATTCGGCTGTATTCCTAGTGAAATCCATACTAGAGGAGCTACAATATAGTGACTATGAGATTGAAACGATAGATATGACGGAAGAAGACTATCAGGTAATTTCGACAGCAGACTTGATTATATTTACTGGTGGAGGAATTATAAAGTATAAGTATCAAAAGTTTTATCATTATATTGATGAAATAATACAAATTGCGGAAAAGAGAGAGATCCCAGTAATTTTTAATGCGGTTGGTGTAGAGGGATATGACCATTCTG
>CAYMLE010000138.1:0-7114 GCA_964391115.1 uncultured Herbinix sp.
GTATACCATAGTCAAGGCCATTGTCAACCAGCGAGCGTTAAAGAGTCGACAATTTATTGTGCAATTATAAGTCGGCAATTCATAATGCGATTAAGAGTTGGTATTTTATGCTCAAGCAAAAGTTGCGTGTATGTGTTCTATACATATTAATATTTCATGTATAATTAAGAGAGGATAATTCATGCATAAGTGAGAATTTACACTACATGTACAATACAGAATTGATATCACATGCCCAATTAGAAGAGGATAATACATTTACAAGGAAGAGTTGACATTCCGAGGCAAAGGTTGCAGCCTAGCAATAAATGCAGATATATTCAATGTTTCAGGGCTTTTATCGCTCCTCAGGCAAAAAATATAAATTAAATTGTATGAAATTGATTTAACCCATTGATATAAATGATCAAAAGTGATATTTTAATATAAAACCGTAATGGTGATTGACAAACAAACTCTAGTAGCATAAAATAAATAATCAATACAGAGTAAATAGATAGGAATAATATATTTAATAGAAAAGAGGGTAATATTATGAAGAAAGAGAAGAAACGTATATTTAAGATTGCAAGTGCATTACTGCTGGTGTTTTTACTATCACTATCTTTAGTAGCCTGCGGTAAATCTAAGGATACAGAACAAAAGGATGATAACAAAGCAGATACCAATAATTCAACAAGTGAAAAAATCGTTAATATTGGCATGACGGATTCCTTAAGTAGCGTCAATCCGCTTTTAATGGATGCGACAGAGGTTCTAAAATACTCGCTTGCGATGGAGTTTTTACCACTAGTGGAATTGAATCGTAATCTTGAGTTTGAAGGAATGTTAGCATCCTCAGTTACTACAGAGGATAATATTAATTTCACGGTTACGATCGATGAAGCAGCGACCTGGTCTGATGGTACTCCTGTTACCGCAGAGGATGTGGTTTATACCGTATTAAAGTTGGCTAGTCCAAAGCTGGCGAATACCAGTATGGCACTCTATGCCTTTGAAGGGATTGGAGATGACGGCTTCGTAGAAGAAGGCGCGACTGAAATATCAGGCGTAAAAGCGATAGATACGAAAAAGGTTCAGTTTACAACGAAGTATCCGATGGCCCTTACCACGTTCGAGAACACCTATGGCCGTTACATTCTTACCCTTCCCAAGCATATCTTAAAGGATGTACCAGAGGAGCAACTAGCCTCCTATGAATGGTTTGGTGCGCCGACGGTTGTTAGTGGGCCCTACCGGATCACAGATTACGACCTTCAGCACTATGTATCCTATGTTGCCAATGAGAGCTACTGGAAGAGTAAACCTGTGATAGACAAGGTAAATATTCGTATTTCCACTCCAGCGCAGTTATTGACCGGTTTACAATCCGGTGAAATCGACTTTGTGCAGCAGACGACCGGAAATATCCTGCAGGAGGATTATGCTTCTGTAGAAGCGCTTACCAATATAACTGTAAATTATGGATCGCCTGTTACGAACCAATCCATATTCTTTAATAATACTAAGATAACCGATGCTAGAGTTCGCCAAGCGATTCTATATGGTCTCGATCGTAATACCATCGTAGAGGGCTTCTTAAACGGCAAGGGTGAGGTAGTTGATGGCTTCTTGTCCAGTGCTAGTCCCTTTTATGACTCCGGTTTGACACCGACGCCTTATGATCCAGAGAAAGCGAAAGCTCTTATTGAGGAAGCTAAGGCAGATGGTTGGGATGCTAGCCAGGAACTAAGCTTTTATGTAAACAGTGGGGACACCACCTTTACTCAAGCTGCGGATTATATTACAGCTAAGTTGGATGAAATTGGAATTAAGCTAAAGGTATATACCGTAGACCTATCTACCTTACTTACCAAGGCAGGAAAAAAAGACTTTGATCTTCTTGCAATACAATATACCTATGCTCCAGTAGATCCATATCCGGATATCAATTGGCTATTATCTGTAGACGGCTGGACTGGTTATCAGAAGGATGAAATAGCAGAAGCTTTGGCAGCAACCCAGATTACTAGTGATATCGAAGAGATTCGTGCGGAGTACCGGAAAATTAATGACATTATGCAGCAGGAAGCGCCTATGATTTCTGCTTATGTAATCAGTGCCATCGGTGCAGTAAATAACCGCTTAGTGAATGCTACCCCGGATATCTATGGATCCTTTATGAATATCCATGAATGGGATGTGACAAAATGAAACCAATATTAAAGGTCCAGAATTTAGAAGTGGCCTTTTCCAGCGGAGCTGGTGATAATAAAATAATTGATAAGGTAAGCTTTCATGTGAATCCGAAAGAGATCCTATGTATCGTAGGTGAATCCGGATCAGGGAAGAGTGTTACCCTACTATCGGTTCTGGGTTTGCTAGGTCGTAATGGTAAAATAATCGGAGGCTCTGTGGAGTTAGACGGTGAAAGCTTACTTGAAAAATCGGAGAAGGAATTGGATGAAATCCGTGGCCATAAGCTGACCATGATATTTCAGGATGCCATGACCAGTTTGAACCCGGTGTTTACGATAGGAACACAAATGATTGAAACGATGCGGATTCATCTGAATCTGGATAAAAAACAAGCAAAGGAGAGGGCATGCCAACTGTTAGCTAAGGTTGGCTTGCCGGACCCTGCCGGGATTATGCGAAAATATCCACATACGCTATCTGGTGGGATGAGGCAGAGGGTCATGATCGCCATGGCCCTGTCCTGCAATCCCAAGCTTTTAGTAGCAGATGAACCAACAACTGCTTTGGATGTAACGATACAGGCACAGATTATGACTCTGTTGAAAGAGCTAAAGGAAGAGCTAGGGATGTCCCTGATACTTATTACCCATGATATGGGGCTGGTAGCGGAGATGGCAGATCGAGTCTTGGTGATGTATGCTGGGCAGATCGTTGAAGAGGCTGATGTTTATAGCCTGTTTCAGTCCCCTGCACATCCTTATACTCAAGCGTTATTACAGTCCATTCCCAGTATCGAGGATGATAAGGAACGGGTCCTCGCCTCCATTGAAGGAACGGTACCGGAACAATATCAGGATATTAAAGGTTGTCGTTATGCCAATCGCTGTCCCTATGCTACAGAGGAATGCAGCAAGGAGCAGGAGCTAGTGACGGTAGGTGAAGGTCACCGAAAGCGCTGCTGGATACCGGATAGTCCCGAGCTTTTGGCGCCCTAATCACATCTGTGAAATATTTTACAATAATGCTGGCCGGATTTCGTACAAGTAATTTAAGGACTTGTATCGCCGGCATTTTTGCGTCATAATAACGTTACGAAGGACAGTTACAGGATGGGAGGAAGTAAGTTGTATCAGGAACAGCCACCCCTATTGGAAGTAAAGGGATTGAAAAAATATTATGAAATCCGTGGAGGAATTGTACCTCATGCAGTAGGAACCATTTATGCTGTAGATGGGGTTGATTTAGAGATTGCCGCCGGGGAGACTCTAGGATTAGTAGGTGAATCCGGTTGTGGTAAATCCACGCTTGGACGACAAATCGCCTTACTAGAGAAACCGAACGCTGGCGATATCATTTATAATGGAAATGATATGAGTAAGGTATCAAAACTAGATATGAGAGACATTCGTACGGAGATACAGATGGTATTTCAAGATCCTTATTCCTCATTAAATCCTAGAAAACGTATTGGTGATATTCTAACAGCACCCATGCTGTATCATAATATAGTAACAAAAAGGAATGCAAACAAAGAGGTGGAGCGGCTACTGGAATTGGTGGGATTGCCGAAGAGCAGCAAGAATCGCTATCCCCATGAATTCTCAGGTGGACAAAGACAAAGGATCGGTATCGCCAAAGCCCTATCCTTAAATCCCCGCCTCATCATCTGTGATGAACCGGTCAGTGCTCTGGATGTATCCATACAGGCACAGATTCTGAATCTCCTTAAAAGCTTACAGACCGATTTAGGCCTTACCTATCTTTTCATTGGTCATGGTCTGAGTGCCGTAAAATATATCAGTAACCGTATCGCAGTAATGTATCTAGGAAGAATCGTGGAGGTGGCCGATGCCACAGAATTATTTAGTAATCCCGTTCATCCATATACCAAGGCGTTGATGAATGCGGCTCCAATACCAAATCCTGAGGTAAGAGATCGCGAACGAACGATATTATATGGAGAGCTGCCATCAAACACATCGATTCCCTCCGGATGTCGATTTCATCCCCGCTGCCCCTATGCTACGGAGGATTGTAGGAAGATTGATCCATTGCTAAAGCCAATCCCGCAGGGCAGTACCCATATGGTAGCCTGTCCGGTTATGGCAGAAGCATTAGAAGGAAAGGAGGAGAAGGATGTTTAAATATATTATCAAGCGCATTCTGATTGCTATTCCTGTCCTCCTTGGGATTACGATTATTGATTTTCTAATCATGAATCTGGCTGGAAATCCCTTAGAAATGCTTCAAAGTGCTAGAATAACCGAAGAAGCGCTCGAGGTAAGAAGGATTGCTCTGGGACTGGATCAGCCAATCTATGTACAATATTGGGTTTGGTTAAAGGAGCTCCTTCAAGGAAATATGGGATACTCCTTAAAAAGCTATCAACCAGTTAGTCAGATGATAGGCCAATACATTGGACCTACACTGTTATTGATGGCTACTTCCTTGTTTGTGAGTATGCTTGTGGCTATTCCTGCCGGAATCTATAGTGCAGTTCATCAATACTCTGCAGGAGATTATTCCGTGGTAGCTCTTTCCTTTTTAGGGACCAGTATCCCAGGGTTTTTCCTCGCCTTAGTTTTAATCTATATCTTTACCATACAACTAGGCTGGCTTCCCTCTAGTGGAATGTCAACCCTCGGAATAGAGAGTAATCCCTGGGATGTAATCAAGCACATGATTATGCCAGTTATCGTATTGGCGACCTCCATGGCAGGAACCAATATTCGCTATATCCGAAGTGCCATGCTGGAGATTCTTCAGCAGGATTACCTTAGAACAGCGAAAGCAAAGGGCTTAGGACGTTTCCTAGTGATTAACAAGCATGCCCTGAGAAATGCTTTGATACCGGTTGTAACCGTCTTTGGTATGCACATTCCGATGTTATTTGGCGGCGCCATAATCGTGGAACAGATTTTTAGCTGGCCGGGTCTTGGGTTGATGACCATGAATGCGATTATTAACCGGGATTACCCAGTGATCATGGGTGTCTGTCTGATGTCTGCAGTGGTTGTATTATTAGCCAATTTATTAACCGACATCATCTACGCACTGGTGGATCCAACGATTAAATATTCGTAGAAGGAAAGAAAACCAATTAGGAGATAGCAAGAATGATAAAATGGAAAAAAACAATAAAGGATAAGGAGCTCCGATATAATAGTACATGGTTGCAGCGGTTTATGAAGCATAAGCTTGCTGTAGTAAGTACTGTTTTTCTGGCCATTGTTATCCTTAGTGCATTACTAGCACCGCTTCTGGCACCCTATGATCCCAGTAAGGTGGTAGGTGGTTTTAGCAAGGCACCCACGAAGGAGTTCCTTCTAGGAACGGACCGAGTGGGAAGGGATGTACTTAGCAGACTTCTTTATGCAACAAGAGTATCCTTGCTTGTGGGCTTTGCAGCAACAGCAGTTTCCACGGTTGTAGGTGTAGTCCTAGGACTGGTTTCTGGATATTTTGGTGGTTGGATTGATATGGTTATCATGCGGTTTACCGATATGGTAATGTCATTTCCTTATATCCTTCTGGTATTGGTTTCTGCTGCAATATTTGAGCCAGGGCTCTGGAATATCATTTTGATTCTTGGCTTTGTAGACTGGCCCGGTGTAGCTCGATTAGTGCGAGGCAATGTTCTGTCTCTTAGAGAAACCAGCTTTGTCCAAGGGGATATCGTAGCTGGTATGCCAAAACGATACATCTTGTTCTCTGAAATTCTTCCCAATACAGTAGCACCAATTCTGGTATACTCTACCTCCGTTATCGCCATCTCTATGTTGGATGAGGCTGCTCTAAGTTTCTTAGGAATGGGAATACAACCACCCCAGGCCAGCCTTGGTAACATGTTGAACGGAGCCCAATCCATATCGATATTGACTACGAAGCCTTGGCTTTGGATTCCACCAGGACTTCTTATCATATTATTAGTTGTAAGTATTAATTTTATCGGAGATGCACTGAGGGATGCCTTTGATCCTTCCTCCAGGTAGTTTAGAATACACGGCTTTATTTATCATAGGAGTAGGAAATGCATAACAAGAACAACAAAGCTGCGTATTATATTATAGGGAAGCTGCACCAGATTTGTAGATTATCACAACAACGTTGATCAATCCTACAGATTTATGTAGTATGAAAGTCGATCGAAGGGCTTACTTCCTATGATAGATAAAAAAGAGGTGTTTGTATGAAGAATAGATTAAGCTACCAAGCATCCGAGTATGATTGCGGACCTACGACATTATTAAATGCATTTCGTTATTTATTTGATCGGGAGGAGATTCTTCCTGAGATTATAAAAACGATTTCCTTGTATACCTTAGACGTTTATGACAATGAAGGTAATTATGGTAAAAGTGGTACCTCACGTATGGCAATGATGTTTTTATCAAATTGGTTTAACCATTTTGGAGTGATTAAGAATTTTCCGATTCATACAGAAATATTAGTGGATGAACAGGTTTGCTTGCATCAGAACAGCAAAATTATTGAATGCCTCCAACAGGGAGGAACCGTGATTCTCTGCGTATGGTTGGGACAAACGAAGCATTATATCCTATTAACTGATATCAAAGGAGAGTATGTATGTCTGTTTGATCCCTATGACTGGGAGGAACCGGTGGATGGTGTCGATATTATCAGTGATGACAAGAATCCTAAGAGAATGAACCGATTGGTGAAGATGGAAGTAATAAACCGGGAGACAGCTGGTTTTTATGAGTTGGGTGTCATCGAGGGACGGGAAGCGATGCTCTTATATCATAAGGATACTAGGAGAACACCAGAGAAAACCATTGAGTATTTTATATAATTCCAATATAACGAATAGGAGAGCGGGTGACTCATGATAAATAGGGATCGAATCATAGCTGAATTTATGGAGTTGGTTGCGATTGACGCTCCCCCTTTTGGAGAACGCAACATGGCGGATGCA
>CAYMLE010000139.1:0-7111 GCA_964391115.1 uncultured Herbinix sp.
AGACGGGATTCGAACCCGCGACCCTCGCCTTGGCAAGGCGATGCTCTACCACTGAGCCACTCACGCATATTATGTTGCGCTCTTAAGCACAAGACATAATATAATATATATTGGATAGTTTGTCAATACCATTATTGAAAATAATTAAATTCTCATACCATTACTCATATCATTATTGAAAATATATTATGTTATTCAACTAATCAAAACCGTAAGGATATACTCATTGTTTTGGAACTGTTTGTTTTTAACAGAATCCGATTTTGTTATAGATACATCAATCCAGAGTTCCTCGGCAGCCAGCAGAAGATTTGCCATCATGATACCCATATCAATCATTTTCATATTGTTTAATGCTTTGTCGAGTAGGGCAATCTTCCGGCCAAATACATGGATGCGGCTATTGTAGACCACGAATCTCCAGGGTTGGTTATTATAAGCGGAGGGGGCAAGCCTTGCAGCGGTTAGAAGTTTTTGAATATCCGGTGAAACAACTTCCTTATACACGATCAATTCATCTTCTGGTAAACGTTTTGCATCACATGCTTCACGGAAGAGGGGTTTGTCGGTCATTCCGAAGGCTAGGGCAATCACATACTCATATTTCATAGTTGATTTGAGAGATCTTCCTGGACTAGATCCAAGAAAGCAGGTACCAAGGCCCTTCGTAAGTATATACAGATTTAGATTCTGCATCAGATATCCAGCATTTAATAGATAATCTTCCTTCTTTTCAGAGGAAATGCAGATATAATACGGCGCCTTTATGGCGATGGGGCTACCAAAGCCTTGCTTCTTCTCAATGTTGCTTACCAGCTTAAATTCAACTGCAATATCTTTTGTTAGCATGGGAAGTTTGTTAGCATAATCGAGAATATCAGCGATGACCTCCCAGTCAATTCTTTCCTGTCTAAAGTTACGTATTGATCTTCTGGAGTTAATAACATCTAACGTATTCATATGAAAGACCCTCTCCTTATTGGTTGGATACATCTTTATGTTGCGCCTGTTTCTTATAATATAAGGGTGAAATCCCGTAGTATTTTTTAAAAAGCTTACTAAAATGATACACATCTTCATAGCCGACCTGATTTGCTATACTTTTTATACTTCCGTTACTTCCGTTTAGCAAAATGTTCTTAGCTTTTTCCAATCGTATCTTTATTAGATAGTTGATTGGAGATTCACCGGTTTCTTCCTTAAATATCTTTGAAATATATACTGGGCTTAGATACATATTATGCGCAATTTGCTCCAAAGATATCTTTTGATCATAATTTTCGCTTAAGTAGCTAATGATTCGATTGACAGCGTAGCTCTTATTATAGGATTCGAAGTTATAACCCTTCTGTGTGTTTTTTTCGACATCCACGATTTCCCGCATAACAAGTAACAGCATCTGCATTAGGTGAGTTTTAAACATAAAATATCGTCCGGCATGCTTGCTTTCCCTCTCAGCGATCATGGAATAGCAGTGCATTGACAACTCCTGCTTAAGTTCGGTAGTGGTATGTATAATGCAACTACCATCCTTCAATTCAATCGAATTGGCTGCCATTGATCTAAAATGGAAATCATTAAATCCAGCAATAAACTCAATTGTAGGTTCTTTCGGATTAGTAACGATATGGGTATGCTTTACTCCGGGATTACAAATAACAAGGTCGCCGGCTTCTACATCATATTCTTTATCATCAACAATATAGCGCCCCTTTCCGGATAATATAAATGCTAACTCGGGAAAATCATGTTCATGATAGACCCCATCTTTTATCATCTTTACTTTTGATACATAAAAAACAGTTGGATTAAAATCGTTATAGGTTAAATCATATTCAAAGGCCATATCGTATCGTCCACCTCTTCTAAATTGGCAATTTCTATATACATCACTCGTTATTACAACGTATTGATTTAATTATAACATTAGTTAGAATAAATAGGAAAGAAGATTTTAAAAAAACTTCTTTCGTTTATAATGAACTCGATTATAATAAATCACATGATGTTTGTAATAATCTACATTTTCATTATTGACAAAGAAGTTATAATGGATAAGTGTTTCGTTTTATAAAGTAAATTGCTATATACCAAGGAGGTAATACTTATGACAGCAATGAAATGGTTCTTTTCCTTCCTGAAGAAATATCGCATGCGACTAGGCTTAGGATTTGTTTTGGTTACAATTACCAGTGCCATAGCAATTATCAATCCACAGATATCCGGCCGAGTTGTGGACGATGTTATTCTAGGAGATAACCGTAAAATACTACCTATGATGATGGCTATAATGATAGTGACCACCCTCCTGCAGGCGACAATTCGATATACTTTCCTGCTGATTTTCGAGAAATCCTCCCAAGGGATGCTTTATACCATGAGAGATTATGTGTATCGCAGGTTTCTTCAACAGGATTTTACCTTTTATAATAAAAATCGAACCGGTGATCTAATGTCACGGCAGACTGGCGATATGGATGCAATCCGCCATTTTGTGGCTTTTGTTATACATAACACATATGAGAATATTCTATTATTTCTAATCGCTCTGGTCATGATATTTATTACGGATTACCGGCTAGCGCTATGCATGATAGCAGTTCTTCCAATAACTGCCTGGTGCACCATGAAACAGTTACATTCCGTGAAGCCTGCGTTCATGAAGATTAGACAACAGTTTTCCAGTCTGAATACCTTTGTACAGGAGAATGTCAGCGGTAATCGTGTGGTGAAGGCCTTTGCCAAGGAAGATTACGAGATTAGTAAATTCAACAAGGAAAATGATGCCTTCCGGAGTGCAGAACTAGAGGCTTCTGGTATCTGGAGAAAATATGTACCGATCTTTGAATTTATGGCCAATATACTAACCGCAATTTTATATGTGGTTGGGGGTCTCATGGTTATCTATGGACATATGAGTTTGGGTAAATTGATTACAGTCAGTGGTTATCTTTGGATGTTAAACAACCCGCTTCGTATGGCAGGATGGCTCGCCAATGACTTCCAAAGATTTGCAACCTCGATTGAGAAGATATATTCAACCGTTGTTGAAGAACCCACGATTAAGGAGCCTGAACATGCCTTGGCGAAGGAACGCTTTAAAGGAGACATCGTATTCTCTAATGTGAGCTATAGGGTAGAAGAGGAAATAATTCTAAAGAATATTAATTTCCATGTTAAACCTGGGCAAACAGTAGGAATCATTGGAGCAACCGGTTCCGGTAAGTCCACTCTGATGAATCTTCTGTGCCGTTTCTATGATGTGACAGAGGGTGAAATCCGAATTGACGGAACCAATGTTAAAGACCTAGATCTATATTCCTTAAGAGATAATGTCGGTATGGCTATGCAGGATGTTTTCTTGTTTTCCGATACGATTGAAGGGAATATTGCCTACGGTAGACCAGATTGCAGTTTTGAAGAGGTTGTGGCTGTAGCGAAGATTGCTAATGCTCATGACTTTATCCTTGCTATGCCTGAAGGCTATGATACCATTGTCGGGGAACGAGGAGTAGGATTGTCTGGTGGACAAAAGCAGAGAATATCTCTGGCTAGAGCACTTCTTAAAAATCCCTCTATCGTTATTCTGGATGATACCACCTCAGCGGTGGATATGGAAACTGAGACACAGATTCAGAGCGAATTAAAATCGATCAACAATGATCAAACCGTATTTATCATTGCTCATAGAATTTCATCCATTAAGGAGGCAGACCAGATCCTTGTGGTTGATGATGGAAGAATAGTAGAAGCCGGTACTCATAATGAACTAATTGAGGTAGGTGGTTATTATTCAACCGTATTCCATCATCAGTATGGTGATTTTGATAAAATTAAACAGATGATACAAGCACAGGATACAGAAGGGGAACCCCTCCCTGACAGCTCAATAAAGGGGAACAATACAAAGGAGGGGTACGAAATTGGCTAGAAATAAGTATGACATTGATGAAACCTTACAAACCGAGTTTAATTTCTCCCACTTTAAGCGTTTAGGTTCTTATATAAAGCCTTATCGGAAGGATATTGCACTGACGATCTTAATCATGACAATTTCTTCTATATTAGCTTTGCTACCCATGCGATTACTAAAAAATATAATGGATGATTTCATTCCGAATAAAGATGTTAAGAGTATTTTAATCGTTGGTGCGATTATTCTCGCGACTTATTTTATTATTTCCATGTTCCTTGGGTTGAAGATTAAGTTAACCTCAAGGATTGGACAGAATATCATCCATACAATCCGAAGTGATATCTTTAATCACCTTCAGGAACTGCCATTTTCCTATTATGACGATAAGCCCCACGGTAAAATCCAGGTTAGGGTGGTAAATTACGTCAATAGCCTAAGTGATCTGCTATCGAATGGAATTGTTAATACAATTACAGAGTTATTCAGCCTGATATTCATCGTTGGTTTCATGTTATCCATTAACGTAAGACTGACCTTTATAACGATAACTGGCTTACCTCTATTAATGGCCCTAATATTTATTATTAAGAAGAAACAAAGGGTTGCCTGGCAGCAGTCCAGTAACAAATCCTCGAACCTGAATGCTTATATTGCTGAAAGCATTAATGGTATCCGAGTTACCCAGAGCTTTACTAGGGAAGAGGAGAATTTAAAGATCTTTAATAATCTTAGTGGCGAATATAGTAAAGCCTGGATGAAGGCAGTAAAATTAAACTTCCTCCTATGGCCTGCCATTGGTAATATCTCTCTCTGGACTACCGTGGCGGTCTATGTACTTGGTATACTATGGATGGATCAGGGAGTCGGTGGCATTACGGTAGGAGTAATATTTACCATGACTGGATATATACATCGATTCTGGGCGCCGGTTAATACTCTTGCCAGCTTTTACAACTCCATGCTTACAGCCGTATCCTATCTGGAGAGAATATTTCAGACAATTGATGAGCCAGTATTGGTTAAGGACTGTGAGGGTGCCGTAGAGATGCCTCCGATCCTGGGTAAAGTAGTATTCAAGGATGTTATCTTTAGTTATGAAGATGGTGTTCCGGTATTAAATGGAGTAAATTTCAAGGCAAATGTTGGGGACACGATAGCAATTGTTGGTCCTACCGGAGCAGGTAAGACAACGATTATTAACCTCATTAGCCGATTCTATAATCTGGATTCCGGTAAGATTACCATTGATGGTATCGATATTAGTAAGGTACAGATCGCGTCCCTGCGAAAGCAGATGGGCGTTATGCTGCAGGATAGCTTCATTTTCTCTGGAACGATTATGGATAACATCCGTTATGGTAATATGGAGGCCACCGATGAACAGGTCGTTAATGCGGCGAAAACGGTTCGTGCCCATGATTTCATCATAAATCTGGAAAATGGTTATGATACGGAGGTTAATGAACGAGGAAGTAGATTATCCGTAGGTCAGAGGCAGTTAATAAGCTTTGCCCGGGCGTTGTTAGCAGACCCGAAGATCCTCATTCTGGACGAAGCGACTTCTAGTATTGACACGGAGACAGAGATCCTATTACAGGAGGGCTTAAGTAAATTATTAGCAAACCGGACCTCCTTTATAATTGCCCATCGTTTATCAACCATAAAAAATGCTTCCTGTATCCTATATGTGGATAAGGGAGAGATTCAGGAAATGGGAACGCACGATGAGCTGCTTGCAAAAAATGGCTTATACAATGAGCTTTACCTGTCACAGTATAAATTCTTGGAAGAAAAATAATTAGAAACACGTCTTTGGATTGATCGGTCCATTGACGTGTTTTTCCTATAAGACGAGGCATAACGATTCGGTTTTTATTGCCAGTTGTCTCCTTGGTATTGTTCAAAGGCAAGGAACTGGGTTACAATAGAGAATGTTAGTCTGGATGAAATATAGGATATAAGTAATTGCGAAACTAGTAGAAGTAGATTCTGTATAAACAATGAGTACCGTTTCGTAGCGGGAATCAAGCAGAATACTATAATCAAGAACAAGCGGTAAGGAGTCTGTTATGACCTATGATTATGGAGAAATCGTACCATATTTATTGCATTGGTATGAATATAATGCCAGAATATTACCCTGGAGAGATAGTCTGAATCCATATTATGTATGGGTTTCTGAAATAATGCTTCAACAGACTCGGGTAGAGGCGGTAAAGGGTTATTTTGATCGATTTATTACTAATCTTCCTGATGTCAAGAGCCTAGCGGAATGCCCAGAGGAAAAGCTTATGAAGCTTTGGGAGGGTCTGGGATATTATAGCCGGGTTAGAAATCTGCAAAAAGCAGCCCAGATTATTCAAGAAGAGTATGGTGGGAGGCTACCAGAAGATTATGATAAGCTTCTTGGACTTCCAGGCATTGGGACCTATACGGCAGGAGCAGTAGCTTCGATCGCTTTTGGAATTCCTGTCCCTGCAGTGGACGGCAATGTCCTTCGAGTGACGAAACGGATTGCCTGTCGTTATGACGACATCACAAAGGAATCTATAAAGAAAGAATTGTGGTTGGATTTAAAAGAGATCATGCCACAGGAATGTCCAGGAGATTTTAATCAAGCCCTGATGGAACTGGGAGCGACGATTTGTCTGCCAAATGGGAGACCAAAATGCGAGCAATGCCCTGTGATGCATCTCTGTAAGGCATTTCATCAGGACAAGGTGATGGAGCTTCCGATAAAGCCGGCCAAAAAAGAGCGTAAAAAGCAGAAGAAAACCATTCTTTTAATGGAATATCAGGGTAGATTTGCACTTCATAAAAGAGAAAACAAGGGTTTATTAGCCGGGATGTGGGAGCTACCAGGGATGGAAGGTCACATAAAATCGAAGGATCTAGGCAAAAAACTTATGGCTTTGGGAATTGATTATGAAATAATTACCTCCCTAGGTCATGCAAAGCATATCTTCTCCCATATCGAGTGGCATATGGCTGGTTTTTATATTCGACTTAAGAAGATATCTACTCATGATAGACCAGAAATAACGAAAGAACGAGCAGATATACAGACGGATGGATTGGATGAAAAAGCTGATATACTGAAGGAAAATGCAGTCTCACTGGTGGATCCAGTAACTATCCTAAGAGAAGATAATAAGGCTGCGATTGCTGATATAATAAGCATGGATCAATTTGTAT